>URAL01000009.1 GCA_900545805.1 uncultured Eubacteriales bacterium
TATTACTGCCTTTGTGTAGGTCGAGCCTACGTCACAACCGCCAAAATATTTCATTAGTGTTGCCTCCAATAAATAATTATTTAACTATACAAATTCGTTGTTATGCCAACTCTCCGTTGCCGGAGAGTTGGCAGTCGGTTTAAATTGTGTTTCTGATATCGGGATCAGACTTCATCGTACTTGTAGTCGGGGAACTTATCCATGTCGTACGGCGTCTTGAGCATATCCTTGCGCTCCATGTTATCATAGTGGTTCTTAACAAACGGCTCAAAGACGTTGAACAGGAACTTACCGTCGAGATCAAAGAAAAATACGGCAAACAGTGCTGCATAGGCAACTGCGCCTACGCCAAGTGCTCTTTTAACAAACTTTTTCATATTCTCTGCTCCTCCCTATTACCAGGTCATGTCGTCGTCGAGCTCGAGGAGAGAAGGATCCAGAGGCTCTTCGTGCATAACTGTGGTCATGTAGTCGTTTATGAGACGACGGATCTCGGCACGGGAAACAGTGCGGCTGTCGGGCAGTGCGTGAGGAATCCAGAATGCGGGGATGTTCCTGTCACGGAACTCATCCTCGAACAGGCCGTGTACGCCCTGCATGCCCTTGCACTGGAGCTGATCGTACATTGCGACCATGTCGCAGTTAAAGCGCTCCATGTAATCCCACAGCTCAAAGATGTGATTAATGCCGCCGACTGCCATACGGCGCATCGGAGCCCACATGTGGTACTGTGCGATATCCTCGAGCATGTTCTCGTAGCTGTCGGTGCGGATGGTCATATCGAACATGAGAGAGTCCATGTTGATGATAACATTCAGGCCCCAGGTGTTGTAAGCCCAGGTGCACCAGTTGGAGTAGTACAGCGGTGCGCAGGACCATGCGATGACTCTGTGGCGGGTGTTGGGGAAGGTATTTGTCTTATTGCGGACGGCGCGCTCCATAATTTTACGGACATGACCGTCTACCTCGTGCCAGATAGGAAGATCGCCCATCTGGGACTGATAGATACGGTACAGTGCCTGTGCAACGCCGTTGATGGGGTAGTAATCGGTCTTTGCAGCAACCTCCCACTTCTCCCACTCGAACTTCTGAAGCTCGTTCTGACGCTCAAGGTACTCGCACATGAGGTCAAAGTTCATGGGAACACCGGTCTGGTCTTCGATGAACTTCCAGCACTTCTCGATATCCTTCTGAACAAACTGGTTTGCGAGGGGATCGTCGAAGATCATGGGCATCTGCAGAGCATACAGAGGCTTATCGTTGAACCAGTCCTGAAGAATAGCGGTACCGACGGAGCCGTCGCAGGCCTCGTTGCAGGTTATCATGAACGGGCTGTAGTCGGGAACATCGTCAAGGACGAAGAGGCCGGCCTCGGCCTGGCACATCGGGCAGGGGTCGCCGGGCAGTCCGATGGACTGAACCGCGTCAATGTAGTTGTGGACGGTGTGAGAGTTAACGTGGCAGGTTACGAAGTACGGGATCATTTCCAGAGCAACTGCCTTAAACTTATCGCGCCAGCCGTAGAACATACCGCCCCATACGGTTTCCTTCATTGCCATGGTGTGATACCATGCATCATTCTTCTTGCCGCCGTGGAGTTTGGTGTCGGCATTGAACATTGACATGAACTGATAGATGGTCGCGTTGACCATTGCGCGGTAGTGCCATGCCGAGCCGCGCAGAGCCTCGCCGCGCATACCCTCAAGGCCACGATCGAACCAGTGAAGAACGGGCAGATAGGTCTGGCCTACCCAGCGGTAGCGCCATACGCCCTTTGCGAAGTTGACAAGGCCGCCGTACTTCATGACATCCATTACCATGTGCAGGTAGTTATACATCCAAATGTTATGGAAGTAGTAGAAGGTGTCCTTCACGCCGCGCCACTCTCTGTGCTTGTAAAGGCCGGTCTTCGGGAGGTAGTTTTCACCGAGGCGGCGACCGCCTTCTTCTGCGGTATGGGGCTTGCCATACCAAAAATCTTTTAATGCTTTCTTAAAATCCATAATTACTTGCCCTCCTGAATCTTCTTGATCTCGACAGATTCAACGAATGCCTGGAAGCGGGTACGGAGCTGACCGGATGCGGTGTTTATGTACTCCTTCTCGATCGAGCATACGGGGATACCGAAGTCGCGCTTGAGGACGACAGTGTCAACAACGCGCTCATAGCTCCAATACTCGCAGAACTTGTTGGAGCAAACAATGATGCCGTCTGCGTTGTATTCCTTGACGAGGTCTGCCAGACGCTGCTTTCTTGCACGCATTTCATCCTGAGGCATAAAGCGCGGGCAGTTGGAGGTCTTAAGATAATGCTTTGCGATAGCATAGAGGGGATCCTCGCCCTTCTCTACAACTATCGGCTGACGGGACTCGACTGCACCGTAGCAGTAACGGTCGCAAACGACCTCTGCGCCGCAGCTTTCAATAAGCTTGGTGAAGTCGGGGTCGTCGTTCTCGCTTCCCGCGAGCACGACCTTGCAGCGGAACGGCCACTTCTCGTCGGGCTTACGTGTCTTCATTTCCTTCGCGGTCTCGCGCAGGTAGGGAAGGATGAGATACTTCGGGCATACCAGCGATACGAGCTGGATGACATGGAACTCATAGCCGGTGATGGTCGGATTATCGAGCTTGCGGTAATCGCCTATCTCGTTTATGAGCTTGCAGACCTCATTGTGCTGCTTGATGGCTTCCTTGAGCGCCTTATCGGAAACATCGATTCCGAGATTGTCATGCAGCGTGGTCAGAACATGAGCCCTGAGCTGATCGCGGAAGTACTCATAGTCGTTTTCGGTGTTTTTGAAGGGAACGTCGGTGAACTCGCAGAAGAACTTGTCGTTCTGGATGACGTTCATGTCCTTGACGGAGTCAAGATGCTTGGGCTTAATGTGCTCCTGGAAGCGGCAGGTGACGGTGCAGGTCTCGGTCGCCATCTGTGCGTCGAGGAAGTTGAAGCCGCCTTCGAGTGCGCGCTCGAAAAGACTGCGGCCGTAGTGACATACGCGAGCGGACATATAGTAGGTCGCTATGTCGGGTGAGCTGCAGCGCGGTGCTCTCAGGCGAACCGAGAAGCAGCCGGGCAGGTCGAGAAGTACTTCAGGCATGAAGTAGCAGGTATAGCCGATGGCGAATTTGCCCTCTGCCTTTGCCTGCTTAACCAACTCGTTGTTGGCCTCCTGAAGCAGGTTCTCAAAGTAAATCAGGTGCTTAAGGTCTCTCACGAATAACCCCCCATAAAAAATATTTTGCTGAGCCTATAAGGACATACTCTGCCCCTTATGTACCTATCTATTTTAACAAAGCGTCATATTATTGTCAATTGCAATTTGTCAGATAAATCAGCATTTAGTGCAAATTCCGCCTCGTTTTTGTTAGACATTTATATATAACGTGTCTAAACCGTGAAGTTAGTCAAAAATTTTTGAATAGTTAATGAACACGCTGTGCAGCTGCCCTGTATCATCTCCGGGCTTCCGCCGCCTCGGCCGGATATGCCCTCGTTTATGCTTTTTGCCGCCTTTCGCAGGTCTGCAGTCCTGCTTCCGATGATGTAGCGATAGCCGCCCTCGTCGCTTCCGGAAAACGCTGCTGCGATACCGGAGCACTTTTTCACCGCCTCATTCACGAGGGCTCTGAGCGCCGGCTCGTCCAAAATGCTGTCAAAAAGGCAGATGTTCCCCTCTGTCGGCTCGATCGAGCCGGCTCTCTGCCTTGCAAGCTCGCGGCACAGCTCTGTCGATCGGGTCTTCAGCTTTTCGTTTTCGCCCATCAGCCTTCGCACGGCGGCAGCGGTCTCATTGCGTTTTGCCGACAGGAGCATGGATATCTCCGTATTGTTTTCGCTGACGACTACTTCGTTGTCGTAAGCGTCAAGGCCGCAGAGCATGGTTATGCGCACGCCCTCCCCACCGCGGCGGCGACGCTCGGACGTAAGAATTCGCACCGTTCCGACCTCGGCCGTCGAGCTGACGTGCGGTGCACAGCAGGCGCAGATATCGGTGTTTTCTATCTCAACGATGCGCACGTTTTCCGTAAGCTCAAGCTTGCTGCGGTACTCAAGTGTTTTTAGCACCTCTTCGGGCGGAAACATCGCCGTCACCTTGTAGTTTGCAGCGACAGCATAATTTGCATCGCGCTCTATCTCCGAGAGCTGCTCCCAGCTGAGCTCGCCGTCGAAATCTATCGTGACAACGTCGCTGCCCATATGGAAACCGACATTGTTGTATCCGTATTTCTTATGCACGAGCCCCGACACAATATGCTCGCCGGAGTGATTTTGCATCCTGCGGAAGCGCGTCTCCCAGTCGATGGCGCAATCGTAAGTACGGCCGGGCTCAATCTCGCGGTTTACATAATGCAAGATTTCGCCGTTTTTCTCGTGCGTATCGAAAACACGCACATCACCTATCATACCGCTGTCGCCAGGCTGGCCGCCGCCCTCCGGAAAAAACGCCGTCCGGTCAAGGGTCACAAGGTATCTCTCTCCGTCCTTTTCGCAGGAGGTCACCGCTGCCGTAAAGGTCTTCATGTGGCTGTCGATATAGTAAAGCTTTTCAGTCATTTCACTCGCTCCGTTTTGTTTTTTACGATAATAACATTTTATTGTGCATCTTTCAATCGGGCAGTACAATTTTTACAAAACGCTTGACATCATATCGGCCGCAGATATAATTAAAATGTTATGGTAGCTGAATTTCCGCTACTTTGCGTTTATATTTTACACCGAAAGGATGTTCTCTTTTTGAATAACAGCAGCTCCGAAAAAAGTCATACTCCCCTGGACTGCATCTCCGATATATGCAGAAAATATATAAGCCGCTTTGATGCTATCGTCTTCTCAAGTGCGTTTGTGCTCACGTTTTTGGTGCACATGTATACGTTTACGCACAAGTTTTTGAATCATGACGATATCGGCGGTCTTTACTCCGGCGTAGATCTGCTCTCCTCGGGACGTTGGTTCCTGCATTTTGCCACCGGCATAAACGGCAATTTCAGCAGCTCGTGGCTCGGTGCGCTCTTCGGCGCTTTTTACCTTGCAGTCGCTGCCGTTCTCATTCTGCGCATGCTGCGCATAAGGCGCTTTGTGCCCACCGTACTGACTGCCGCCTGTCTTGTGGCCTTCCCCACCGTAACGTCCACCTACGCATATATGTTCTGCGCCGATCAGTATCTTCTCGCGCTTGCGCTGTCTGCAGCCGCAGCGTATATGATAAGCCGTGAAAAGGTGCCGCTTATCATATTGGGCGGCGTCGTTATGTCGTTTTCGATGGGAATATACCAGGCATATTTCCCTCTGGCAGCCTCCCTGCTCGTCATTTACATGCTCATCGACGCGATAAATTCGCGTTTTGCAAGCTTTAAGGACTTCATAGTCACAGGGCTTAAATACTGCACCGGTCTTGCAATAGGCATGATACTCTACTTTGTCATTCTGAAGATATGCCTCAAGATAAACAACGTAGAGCTCGTCGACTATCAGGGCATAAACTCCATGGGCATGGTCTCGCTCGGCGACCTTATCGAGCGCATAAAGGCGGCATATATCTCCTTTCCCGAGTTTTATTTCAGCTCGCCAGTGTTCCACAGCTTTTTCAAATACATCGTTATCGCGTCGTTCGCTTTCGATATCATGGCCCTTGCTCTTATAATAAAGCAGCGCAGACTTTACAAAAGCGGCGCCGCGATCGCCGAAACAGTCATTCTCCTTGTGCTGCTGCCGCTGGCCTGCGACCTTGTCTACGTTATGGCCGGCATGTTCACCGTTCACCTGGTCATGCTCTTCCCGCGCGTGTTGCCGCTTATACTGCCAGCCGTTTTAGCTTCTAATATTGATTTTTCCATTTCCGGAGCAAAAGGCGCCGGAACAATCGCTCTTACCTGTGCGCTGCTGCTCAGCCAATTTGCCTGTGCGTACGAGTTCCTGCTTATAGACAACCGCGCATATTTCGACATGGATCTGACATATGAAAACACCTACGCGTTTATGACAAAGCTCACCGCAAAGATCGAGCTTCAGGAGGGCTTTACCGAGGACACACCCGTTGCACTTATCGGAAAGGCCGACATGGGCAGCGTCATACCTCAGTCGTCAATGACCGGAGTTTTCACCGGCAACAGCGCAGCCAATATGTACACTCGACCCCAGTTCCTCTCGTATTTTCTGGCATCAAGCTATGTCTATGCCGATGACGACACTGTCGAGCAAATAACCCAAAGCGAGGAATTCAAGAGCATGCCCTGCTACCCGAACGAGGGCTCGATAAAGACGATAGACGGCGTCATAGTCGTAAAATTCTCCGACTGATATTTTTTACGAGGTGCAACATGCTTTCAATTATAGTTCCTGCATACAACGAAGAACAGATGATCCCCATAACAGAGCGCACGATCTCCGAGCTGATGGAGAAGGAGAACATACCCTATGAGCTCATGTTTGTAAACGACGGCTCAAAAGACGGCACCTGGCGCGAGATATGCACCGCTGCGGAGAAAAACGTCAATGTGGTCGGCGTGAACTTCAGCCGCAATTTCGGTAAGGAGGCCGCCATGTTCGCAGGGCTTGAAAAGGCCTCCGGCGACTGCTGCGTTATAATCGACTGCGACCTTCAGCATCCTCCCGAAAAGATAGTGGAAATGTACAGGCTCTGGCAGGAGGGCTACGAGGTAGTCGAGGGCGTAAAGGAGGATCGCGGCCGCGAAAGCGCGCTGCACGGCTTCTTCTCAAACGCATTTTACGGCATCATAAGCAGGGTCACTGGCTTTGACATGTCCAATTCATCCGACTTCAAGCTCCTTGACCGCAAGGTCGTGGATACGCTCAATCAGATGAAGGAGCGAAATGTTTTCTTCCGGGCTCTTTCGTTCTGGGTCGGCTTTAAGAAAACGACCGTATCGTATTCCGTGCGCGAGCGCGTTGCCGGCGAGTCGAAATGGAGCACGCGTGCGCTTTTCAAATACGCCATAACGAATATCGCCTCATTTTCGGGCTTTCCCATGCAGATCGTTACCATACTGGGCTACATCATGTTCGTTGTTTCCGTGGTGCTCGGCGTGATCGCACTGTATCAAAAGATCGCAGGCTACGCCCTGAGCGGCTTTACAACGGTCATAATAATACTGCTGTTCGGCTTCAGCATAATCATGATGAGCCTCGGCATCATCGGCCTTTACATCTCAAAGATCTATGTTGAATGTCAGGGGCGGCCGAGATACATCATTTCCTCCGTCTGTGACGGCAAAAGCGGCAAATGATCAAAATATTTTGCTCCCGCATGCTTCGGCAGGCGGGAGCTCATTTTTTCAATCGGGCAATGAGCAAAAAGCCAAATTCGCCGCAGCGGGATCGCCCAGAAGGCAGGCGCGCTGTATGCTCTCCGCGCCGTACTTTGCGCGGATGCCGTCCACGGCGGCATCGATGCTGCGCTGCTTATTCAAGTTAACATAATCTATAAATATGTCAATTTGCTCATCCTCATCTGCGTGCACGAGCTCAAGCGCACGCAGTCCGATACTGTGCAGCGGAGAGGAAAAGTCGTGGCTTTGACGCACGAGCTCAAGGCCGAATGCCGAAAGAGACACTGTCACATCGGTCGCATATCTCAGGCGCATTCTGTGCGTCGTCCATTTAAGCTCCTCGGATCTGAGCGCCACCTCGACCGTACGGCAGCGAAGCTTCTGCCTTCGCAGGCGCGCTGACACGCTTTCGGCCAGCATCAGCAGCGTCTCGCGTGCCTGACGCTCCGTTTCGATGTTTCGGGCAAGAGTAACGCTGTTGCCGACAGACTGCGGCGGCTCCTCCTCGCCCGCTCTGCGCACGCGTGAATCATCCAGCCCGTTTGCGTACCGCCAAAGCACCGTGCCGCCCTTTCCGAAGCGCAGGCGCAAAAGCTCGGGATCGGTGCGTGCGAGCTCGCCGATGGTCTGTATGCCCATGCGCGCAAGCTCAAGGCGTGTGCTGCGTCCGACCATGAGCATATCCGAGACCGGAAGCCCCCAGACCATGCTCCTGAAATGCTCTCTGTCGATGACCGTCACGGCGTCGGGCTTTTTGTAGTCCGAGCCGAGCTTGGCCAGCACCTTGTTCCACGATACGCCGACGCTGACGGTGAGCCCCGTCTCGTTTTTGACTCTGCGGCGTATCTCGTCCGCGGTCCTGCGCGGATCGGGACAGGCAAGGCAGTTCGTTATGTCCAGCCAGCTCTCATCTATACCGAACGGCTCGCACAGGTCGGTGTACTCGGCGTATATTTCGCGCACCATCTCAGAATATTTTGCGTAGCGATCAAAATGCGGCTCGACGATCCGGAGCTCCGGGCACAGCTGCCGCGCCTGCCATATCGCCATACCGGTCTTGACCCCGGCGCGTTTTGCCGTCTCGTCCTTTGCGAGCACTATTCCGTGCCGCGCCTCCTGCGAGCCGCACACGGCAAACGGTCTGCCCTCAAGAGACGGCCTGTAGAGCCGCTCGACGCTTGCATAGCACGAATTTATGTCCGAATGAAGTATTACCCTGTCCACATGCGCCATCTCCATTTAAGATAATGCATCCATTATACATCGCTGTTCAGGATATGTAAACAGGTGTTTTTATCCTTTTCAGAGATTATGCTTGATTTTTATATCGTCATACTATATACTGCAGTCATACACAAAAAAGGAGGCACGATATGCGAAAGAGTATCGGAGAAATTTTAAATTCAAAGCGCCGCGAGCTGGGCTTTTCGCAGTCGGAGCTTGCTGCCGCGCTTGCAAAGGACGGCATCGACGTCACAAATCAGGCCATCTCCAAATGGGAGACCGGCAGCACGCTGCCGAGCGCAAAGCAGTTTCTCGCGCTGTGCCGCGCTTTGGAGATAGAGGACATAGCCGGCGCCTTCGGCTCGGCTCCCGAGGGAGGCATACTCGCCGGGCTCAACCCCGTCGGACGGAGAAAAGCCATGGATTATATAGAGCTTCTGCGCGACAGCGGGCGATATTCCACGCAGTCCGAGCCCGCAAAAACGCGCACCCTGCCGCTGTATTCACTGGCGGTATCGGCCGGTACGGGGCAGTTTCTCGACAGTGAGGATTACGATATGACCGAGGTCGGTCCCGAAGTTCCCGACGGCGCGAACTTCGGTGTGCGCGTCGCGGGCGACAGTATGGAGCCGCGCTTTCACGACGGGCAGACGGTTTGGGTCAGCCAGCAGCATAGCCTAATGACCGGAGAGATCGGCATTTTCCTCTACGACGGCTGCGCGTACTTAAAGCAGCTCGTCGCCGGTGACGGTTATCTCGCGCTGCACTCGTTAAACCCCGCGTATCCGGACATACGCATCTCCCCCGCCCTGCCTCTGCGCGTGCTGGGTAAGGTCTTGGCGGCATGACGTTAGAAGCAGAAAAGCTGAATTAATAAAAAACGACCAAGGACAAGTCCTTGGTCGTTTCCGTTGTTGGTGGAGATAAGCGGGATCGAACCGCTGACCTCTTGAATGCCATTCAAGCGCTCTCCCAGCTGAGCTATACCCCCATGCGCATTGGTTATTTTAGCAGACCGTACGCACATTGTCAACCGGAAATTTAAATTAATTCTGTCCGCTGCCGTAATCATCGTCAAACATATAGGTCACGTCCTCTTTATAGCGGAATTTTTTCTCCTTATGCTTTATAAGGCGCGAGATGCTTCCGCGGTACTCGATCAGGACGAGCAGACCCGTGAGCAGGTATATGTTCCTGACTATCGTGTCGTCAACGCTCATGACGGAGACAAGGCACATTGCTGCCATCGCCGTGAGCGACGAAAGCGAAATATAGCGGCTTATCAGGTACACGATAACAAATACGATGATCCCCGCGAAGGCGACCTCACTGCTGACAAAAAACGTTCCTATAGCCACCGCGAGCAGGCTGTGCTCTCCGTGGAAGCGATAGAGTATCGGAAAATTCGTACCCAGCACGACGCAGAACAGCGCAAAGGCACTGCCGACGGCGGATCGGTCGACGATGAGCAGCAGAAGGCTGCCCAGCAGCACGGGTATTATGACCTTCAGCGCCTCGATGAGCACGATGACGCCGACGCCCTTCCATCCGTGACGCTTCAAAAAGCGCGTTATACCGGCGTTATCGCGGCTGTAATTAAGGATATTCTCGTGAAAATAAATGTGCGAGGACAGTA
This sequence comes from uncultured Eubacteriales bacterium, assembly GCA_900545805.1. GTDB lineage: Bacteria > Bacillota > Clostridia > Oscillospirales > Oscillospiraceae > F23-B02. Next base: position 10,150 of record URAL01000009.1, read on the forward strand.
TCGGCGTGCTCAGGCTGCCGAAGGAGTACGCGATCAGAGCCGTAACGGCAAGCAGTAAGGGTGTCATTGCTTATCCCCCTTTTGACGTATGACCATGCGTATCGGCGTACCCTCGAGTCCGAACACGGCGCGGATCTGATTTTCTATATATCGCTGATACGAGAAGTGGAACAGCTCACGGCTGTTGCAGAAAACGACGAAATTCGGCGGTTTGATGCCGGTCTGAGTCATGTAATATATCTTGAGCCTTCTGCCCTTATCCGTGGGCGGCTGGACGCGCGCCTGCGCGTCTGCGAGCACGTCGTTGAGCATGCCGGTGCTTATGCGCATGCTGCTCTGGTCGTTGACGAAGTTAACAAGCTCGAATATCCTGTCGGTGCGCTGGCCGGTCTTGGCAGAGATAAACAGCACCGGCGCATAGCTCATGAAGCTGAGGTCGCGCATAACGGCCTTGCGCATCTTCTCCATTGTCCCGGTCTCTTTCTCGACAAGATCCCATTTATTCACGACAATGATGCTCGCCTTGCCCGCCTCGTGCGCAAGGCCGGCTATTTTCGTGTCCTGCTCGGTTACGCCCTCGCGTGCATCGATCATGATTATGCACACGTCCGCACGCTCTATCGCCATCTGTGCGCGCATGACCGAAAATTTCTCCACGCGCTCGTCGACTCTGCTCTTGCGGCGGATGCCGGCGGTATCGATGAACACGTATTTGCCGTACTTGTTATCTACCTCGGAGTCAACGGCGTCGCGCGTTGTACCTGCAACGTTGCTGACTATGACGCGCTGCTCGCCGAGGATGTGGTTTACCAGCGAGGACTTGCCGACGTTCGGCTTGCCGATGACGGCGACCTTTATGCGGTCGTCTTCCTCCTCATCCTCTTCCTCGGGCGGGAAATATTTCATGCACTCATCCAGAAGGTCGCCCGTGCCGTGGCCGTGGACTGCCGAGACAGCTATCGGATCGCCGAGACCGAGCTCGTAAAACTCATATATCGTGGGATCTGTCCTGCCGGTAGAGTCCATTTTGTTGACCGCCAGCACCGTCGGCTTCTTCGAACGCAGCAGCATGTTGGCAACGTCCTTATCCGCCGCGGTAACGCCCGTGCGCACATCGGTCACCAGAACGATAACGTCCGCCGAGCTTATCGCGATATTGGCCTGCTCGCGCATAAAAAGGAGTATCTCGTTGTCCGTCGTCGGCTCGATGCCGCCGGTATCTACAATATTGAATTTTCTTCCGAGCCATTCGCACTCGGCATACAGTCTGTCGCGGGTAACGCCCGGCGTGTCCTCAACTATGGAAAGGCGGCGGCCGCAGAGCTTATTGAAAAGCATACTTTTTCCCACGTTCGGTCTGCCGACTATGGCTATGAGAGGCTTTGACATGTTTTAACCTCCTGATCAATTCTGATTATACTTATAATACTGCTGCCGCTCGGGTGAGCGGACAGGTATTTTGACCTCGGGCAGATTATCGCCGCTTATGGCGTCCCAAAGGGCGAATCCGTCCGACTCGATGGGGTATATGGGAACGCCGAGGGCTTCTATCGCTTCCTCGAGCGTGACATCGTCAAGAAAATCGAGCTCCTCACGGCGCAGCATATTCTGCGACACTAAAAGGCGCTCGCCCAGATCCTTTCCTCTGAGCTGAGCAATGAGGTCCCGGCCCGTTATAAGGCCCGAAACATTTATACTGTGACCGAAAAAGTCGTTGAGAATGGCATAGACCTTTCCGTTTATATTACCATACTTTTCGGCGGCCATACAAATAAGTTTTTCAAAATACGGCGCAACGGATGTGCCGCAGGCTATGGAAAACGCAGCTCCGTCCGGCTCGCACGACAGCATCAGCGCACTTTTAAACTCGCGCTCGAGCAGTCTTATCATGCCGACGCCGTTTTCAAGCTGCGTGTGCTCCTCGTAGAAATCGTCCTCGGGAAGCTCGCGGCGCGCGCAGATATACATTTCGTCCGAGCAGAAGAATATCCTCGTTCCGTATTTCTTCACGCACTCGTCGCCGAAGGCCGTGACCATGTCGATGGTCTCCGCCGAGTGCTCCGGCGTAAACGATGTTAGCGGATACAGCCCCTCGCGGTATTTTGTGAGCCCCACGGGGACTATCGACACGCTGTGCACCGCCGGGTACATCGCCGCGAGATCCTCCATCGTGCGCATGAGCGCCTTATCGTCGTTGAGCCCCGGGCAGCAGACGATCTGGCAGTTCATAACAATACCGCCGGCCGCAAATTTTTTCATGATATCGACGCATTTACCGGCATTTTTATTGTTCAGCAGCTTGACTCGCAGCTCGGGATCGGTCGCGTGGACGGAAATGTTCACAGGGCTTATGTGCAAATCGATTATGCGCTGTATCTCGCGCTCGGAGAGATTAGTAAGCGTGATGTAATTTCCCAGCAGGAAGCTCAATCGCGCATCGTCGTCTTTAAAGTACATTGTCTTGCGCATACCCTTGGGGAGCTGGTCGATAAAGCAGAACACACAGTTATTCGCGCAGCTTCGAGGATTATCCATGAGATACTCGGAAAACTCCAGGCCGAGATCACGTCCCTCAGGCTTCTGCACGCGCACGATATGCTCCATACCGTCGGGTCTGCGCAGCGTTATGTGCAGCACGGGGTCATAGGAGAAATACTTATAGTCGAGCACATCGTGGATCACATTTCCGTTTATGCTGACTATCTCGTCACCTATATGCGCCTTATGCAGCAGCGGACTGTCGTTATCTATTTTTGAAATAACGTCGTTTTTCATAGCTTACGATACGCAAAAGGAGGAAGGGGTACGGCTACCCTTTCCTCCTTGAGCATTTTAATTACTTCTCGTCAACGGTGAGAACCTTGCGGCCGTTGTACATACCGCATGCCTTGCACACACGATGAGGCATTTTGAACTCGCCGCAGTTGGGGCACTTTATTATGCCGGGAGCCTCGAGCTTCCAATGAGACGAACGTCTCTTGTCACGTCTCTGTCTTGATACTTTTCCCTTAGGGACTGCCATGGTGACACCTCCTGAAAAATAGCTGCATATCAGCGTAAATATTATTGATCACTATCCAACAGCTGCTGTAAAACAGCAAGTCTTGGATCGACTTCTTTCCCGCACGCGCAGGGGCCAAGGTTTAAATCGGCTCCGCAGCGGGAGCATAGACCTTTGCAATCCTCTGAGCACAGAAACTTTGTTTCCATGTCAAGAATGAAAAGGGTCGAGAGCGTTTCATCGAGATCGAGCATGTCCCCGTCGAGAACAAAGACCTCGGGATCTTCAGACTCTCTGTCGGATATGAAGGCGTGGAGGTTCATCACCTTGGTGCTGTCAAACAGTTTACCACATCTGTCGCAGACGCAAGTCATTTCGGCTGTCAGGGTACCCTCGAGTGTCAGGATACCTGCCTCGTTAAACACTCTGCCTTCCGCCGTGGGCGGGGTCTTATACTCCTTGATCGACTTAAATTTCAGTCCGTCCGTATCCAGCTCACATTTGAACGGAACACTTTTTCCGGGAACTTCAATTATCTGTCGTAAATCAATCAGCATAGCGCACCTCTCCACAGTCGCTTGAATATTATAGTGTAATAGTGCCTGCTTGTCAACCGAAAAATTTGTTTTTTCGTTAAAATCGCAGAAAAACAGACATATTGCTAAACGGTCTCGAAAATGGTATAATGCCTTAACTATATATTGTGAGGAACAACATGAAGAAAAGCATTAAAATTCTGATTATTTGCATACTTGTCGCGGCGCTCATTACTGTCGGCGTTATCTATCTTATTAATCAGACGCGTGACGATGAGCTTCTCATCGGTGAGGAGCGTGCACAGCAGATCGCTCTGAGCGATGCGCGTCTTGCCGAAAATCAGGTGTCTAAATTGAAGGTCAGGCTTAAGCTTGACGACGGCGTGTGGTATTACGACGTTGAATTTCGCACGATAGCGCTCGAATACGAGTATGAGATCGAGGCCTACACCGGCGCGATACTTGATAAGGATATCGACGACTGAAAGGATTTCGAAATATGAAAAAAACTATCAGCCTGATGCTTGCCGCAATGCTAGTATTTTCACTATGTGCGTGTGCAAATGACGGAGGCACTACACCTGACGAGCCAAGCAATACGCCTGCACCCACGCAGGATCTTTCCGTTTATGAAAAGTCCGAGGGTAAGCTTGAGAAAGAGATCCGGTACAACACAAACGGGCTTAAATTCAATACCGTGATATACGAATACGACGGCAGCGGGGCTATCGTAAAGGAGACAACGCTCGGCATAAACGACGCCCCCGTCGGATACAAGGAATACACTCTCAACTCCGACGGACTTGCCGAGACGATGGTAAGCTACGTTGCCGACGGACCTGAGGAATATACCGAGGAATACCGCGTTTTGTACGAGTATAACGAGTCGGGGCTTAAGATGAAGGAATCGAACGTGATAGGCGGCAGTATCACCGCCTACACAGTCTACGCCTACGAGGGCAAAAGCCTTGTGAGCGAAAAGTATTTTGAGTGTCTTGCAAACGAAGAGTCTTTTGAGAGTGTCAAGCTCATAAGCGACATCGCATATGAGTATGATGACGCGGGCAAGCTCACAAAGCTCACGCGGCAGGACATGCTCGAGGACAGCGAGACTGTCGAGACCTACAGCTACGACGACAAAGGCCGCCTTATCCAGAAGCAGTCTGCCGCGGACGGTAATTTAATAAGCCGCACCGAGTACAGCTATGACGAGCACGGAAACGAGCTTTCCGTCAGCATTTACGGTCCGGACGGGAATTCGATAAGCGTCACAAAGAACGAATATGAGTACGACGAACCGGGCAATGTTATAAAGTGCACCCGCAGTCATGGCGACGGAGAGCAGGACACCGTCATCGAATATGTCTGGAGCTACGTCAAAGGCTGACGAATTCACAAATAATTTATATATTGCGGCTGCGGCTGTGATAATATAAACTATTGTAATATTTAGTTCTATCAAGGTGACTTTTCCATGAGAGAAAAATTTGCGCGCTTTATGTCCGGACGCTGCGGCATTGATCAGCTAAACAGATTCTTATCTATCCTAAGCCTTGTTTTGATGATACTGGCCGTTGTGTTCAACGGAACGGTATTTTCAAGAATCGTATGGCTTATCGCGTTTGTTCTTCTGATTTTGGTCTATGCGCGTATGCTGTCAAGAAATTTATATAAGCGCAGTACGGAAAACAACCGATACTTGAGAATTCGCATGAGCATCGGCGGCAAATTCGAAATGATAAAGGTCCGCTGGACTCAGCGCAAGGACTATAAGTTCTTTACCTGCCCTGCATGCCGCACCACGCTGAGAGTTCCCCGGCACAAGGGCAAAATAAACATCGTGTGCAAAAAATGCGGCAACTCATTCACCGGCAGGACCTGAGATGTTCGGCTTTGTAACGGCAGATCTTTCCTCCCTTAACGAGCGGCAGCGGCAGAGATACAAAGCATATTACTGCGGTCTGTGCCGAAGCCTCAGCGAGCGCCACGGCAGCCTTGCCCGTTTTACGCTGACATACGATATGGCGTTTCTCGTCATGCTGCTGTCCGCACTGTACGAGCCATATAATCTCAGCGGTTCCGCCCCCTGCCCTGCGCATCCCCTCGGGCAAAGGGCGTTTTTGCAGTCGGAGATCAGCGACTATGCGGCGGATATGAACGTTGCGCTGGCCTATCTCAACTGCCTTGACGACTGGAACGATGAAATAAACCTCCCGGCGCTTGCCTCGGCAAAAATACTTGAACCATCATACAGGAAGGTCTGTAAAGAGTATCCCCGCCAGTGCGGTGTGATAAAGCAGTCGATGTCCGAGCTTAAGGCCATTGAGGATCGCAGGGAGACGTCGGCCGACGCTGCGGCGACAGTCTTCGGCAGGCTCATGGCGGAGCTTTTCGTCATGCGCGAGGATCACTGGCAGAACGATTTACGCACCTTCGGCATGGCGCTCGGACAATTCGTCTACGTCATGGATGCGTGCATTGACCTTAAAAGCGATAAAAGAGCATATAAGTATAACCCCTTCGTTTACCTGTACGGCAGGCTCGACGAGCGAGAGCGGTTCAAATCCATCCTTGAGCTTCTGCTTGCCGACTGCGTCAGAAGCTTTGAGCGGCTTCCGATAGTTCAGGATGCGGACATCATAAAAAATATACTGTGCAGCGGCGTGTGGATAAAATTCGACAGTCACTACGGAACAGACAATAAGTAAGGAGCAGTACCGAATGGCACGGGATCCCTATGAAGTCCTCGGCGTTTCGCGCAATGCGAGCGACGAGGAGATAAAAAAGGCCTACAGAGAGCTTGCAAAGAAATATCACCCCGACCGCAATCCCGGCAACGCCGCGGCTGCGGCAAAGATGAACGAGATAAACGCCGCCTACGACCAGATCAAAAACGGCGAGACCGGTCAGTCCGGCGGCTACGGCGGCTACGGTGGCTACGGCGGATTCGGCGGATTTTCCGGCTACGGTGCGTATGAGCAGCCGCAGGAGCGCGCAGAGTGCCGTGCAGCGGTAAACTACATACGCAACGGCAGATATAACGAAGCGCTCACAGCGCTCTCGCAGGTGCCGCTTGCCGAGCGTGACGGACGCTGGTACTATCTCAGCGCCGTTGCCAACATGTATCTCGGCAACAGGATAAACGCCCTTGAGGACGCAAAGCGTGCAGTCGAGATAGACCCCGACAATCCGAACTATCGTCAGCTTTTGAGCAGGCTGGAGAATAACGGTCAGTATTACCAGCAGTACAGCGGAAACTACAATAACTCCTGCTGTGTCTGCGATGACTGCTGCACCTCGTATCTGTGCTGCTCGTGCCTGACCCCCTGGGGCGGCATGTGCTGCTGAAATCAAAGCTTTCGGCTGAGGCATTGCCTCAGCCGTTTTTTATTTCCTATTTAAAAATTCTATCTATCGTTTCGTTTGTGAACGCATCAAGCGCCGCAAAGTCGACGTGGGGATTATACACGCGCTCAAGCTCATCGTGATGTTCCTTCGCACGATGCAGCCAGTGCACTGCCTCACCCGTCAGCTCGCTGCACAGCTTTTCACGCCGCCTGAGCTCTGTTCGTGATGCACGAAATGCAGCAGGCTCGATGAGCGCATCCAGTCTCACATGACGCCACGGCTCGGCTATCTCCATCGCCGAGGCAGATACAAAGCCCAGTCCGTATTCCGGCAAAAGCAGCGCATCAAATCTATCCGGGCGCAGCGGTGACATGCAGAGTATTGTATTCGCGCCGCGTGATGCAGCCTCCGAACGCAGCTCGGCGAGGTACACCTGTGCAAGCGAGCAGCGATTGTCAAGGAGATATATCCGTTTACATAACGCGTTAACATCATCTTTCAGCGCAAGCTCCCCCTTGCAGCTTATGCAGCGGACAAAAATCTGCTTTTCGCACGGAGCGGCACCGCTCTTCCGCGCACTCCCCAGCTCACGCAGCGCGGCGTTCCGCGCACGTTTTCTTACCTTTTCAAGCGTATCTTCGTCTATGAGCCCGGGAATCTCCGCACATTCGATGCTCCCGGCCGCGGCAAGATAAGCATAGGCCGTTTTGTACATAGTGCGATAGGTCGCCGTATAATACCCGATGCGCGGATCCCTTATTCTATCGCAGAAGCGTCCTAAGTTTACATAATCTGAATTATACGAAAAATTCCCCGGCTCACATACATGCGGCGCAGTGGCATCCATAAACCCAAGTCTTAGCTCGGGTATGTATACCGCATCGAGTGAGTCCGGGTCACCCGAGCACAGGACGCACTCGGTGTCATAGCCGCGCTCGGCCGCGGCAGCGGCGATGCGCCGCATGAAGCTTGATTTTCCTCCGCCGGGTCCTGCCTTTATGAGATGCAGAAAGTCTCCCTCGCCGCGGCAAAAGCCGTCGTAAAGCGAGCAAAAACCGGCGCAGGAGTTTGCTCCGAGAAAGTAATTTACATTCAAGTTGCTTCACCTCACTGCATTTTATGCCGGCCGGGACGTCCGTGGTGTTCGGAATCATTGACAATTCGGCGGCACGATGATAAAATAATAAGGTATTTGCCGGTGTGGTGGAATGGTAGACACGGCGGACTTAAAATCCTCTGATGCTTGCGTCGTGCCGGTTCGAGTCCGGCCACCGGCACCATCTCGGAGCAAGCGATGCAAGGCTTGCTCCGATTTTTTCTTAAGCATAAGGGAAGTCATTTTTATGGCAAATTTTATTGAGATACGGGATTTTGACGCGCCGGAGCTGGATGTTTACGCACGTCTTACGGAAAACCAGCTGCTTTGCAGGCGCGACCCTGAAAATGCGATGTTCATTGCAGAAAGCCCTATGGTCATCGAGCGTGCGCTGGACGCAGGCTGCGTTCCGCTGTCTTTTTTAATGGAGAAAAAGCACGCCGACGGCAAGGCCAGGGAGCTTCTTTCGCGCTGCCCGGAGGATATAAGCGTTTACACGGCAGAGCTTGAAGTACTCACTCAGCTTACGGGCTTCCACCTGACTCGCGGAATGCTGTGCGCCATGCTGCGTCCCGAGCTGTGCAGCGTTGAGGAGGTCTGCCGCAATGCAAAACGCATAGCGGTTCTGGAAAATGTGATGAATCCGACTAATATCGGCGCGATCTTCCGCTCGGCTGCGGCGCTGGGCATGGACGCGGTGCTTCTGACTGCCGAGGGCAGCGATCCATTGTATCGCCGCGCAGTGAGAGTCAGCATGGGCACGGTGTTTCAGGTGCCGTGGACGTATCTCGGTGAGAATTGGCTGCAGGAGCTTTCCTCTCTTGGCTTTAAAACAGCAGCAATGGCTCTGACGGACAGATCGCTGCCGATATACGATCCCGCCCCGGCAGGAGAAGAAAAGCTCGCCGTAGTCCTCGGGACGGAGGGCGACGGGCTTGCAGCCGAGACTGTTGCAGGCTGCGACTACACGCTGCGCATCCCGATGTCGCACGGTGTGGACTCATTAAACGTCGCCGCGGCGAGCGCCGTCGCGTTTTATCAGCTCGGAGTTATGCATAAGCTGTAAGCTGACGGGAGCCGAACGCCTGCCAAAAAATCCGACCCTGCCGTTTTTCAGCAAGGTCGGAAATCTATGGGTTTAAAACTTTGCATAAGTCTTCAGTCTTATGCCACGGCGTTTGTAAGCCTGTTTACAAACAGGGTAAAGCCGATTGCAAAAGCGATGGCGACTACGCCGAAAACCGCTTCGCTCGCGGCCGACACGAAGGGGCTTATCATCGGCAGCGTGACGATCGCGTCGTACTCAAGCATAGCAGCGCACTGGCTGCCGGAGGTCATAAGCCGCTTTCAAAGCGACTATCCGCAGATCAAAATAACCATGCTTGAGGGCTGCCGCACCTAGGTTGTTAAATGGCTCGACGATAAGCTGGCAGACGTCGCCTTCATGAGCTATCGTGAGCCGTTCCCGTATGACTGGATACCGCTGTCCGAGGACAGAATGATGGCGCTGCTGCCAAGGGAGCACCCATGTGCGAGGCTGGACAGCTTTCCGTTTGAGCTTTGCCGAAATGAAAAGCTCATTCTTCCCGGCTTTGGACACGATGACGACGTTATACCGCTGTTTGATGAGTTCGGCATCGAGCCGGACATCCGCTTTTCAACGGTTGAGAGCTTTTCGGCGCTGCAAATGGTTGAAAAGGGACTGGGCATAAGCATAATGAACGAGCTCATAACGCGCAACTGGCCCTGTGAGATCGTTAAGCTCCCCATCTCCCCGCCGAGGAGCATAAGCTTCGGCATAGCACTGAACTATCTCCGGCACTCCTCCCCCGCCGTTAAGCGCTTCGTAAAATATTCGGAGAGCATTATAAAGAAAAAGAATAAATAGAAAGGTTTTGTTAAAATTGTTACCCCGTTTAAAGTCGAAAAACTGCCTGAGTATAATCCTCGGCAGTGCGATACTCGCATTCGGCCTGTATAACATTCACTCCATCTCCGGCGTGACCGAGGGCGGCGTCCTAGGTCTTACGCTGCTGCTCGAGCACTGGCTCGGCATTTCCCCGTCGATAAGCGGCCTTGTGCTCAACGGCGCGTGCTACCTGCTCGGCTTTAAGCTGTTGGGCAGGGAATTTATTGCCTACTCCGTCATCGCGGGCGGCGGTTTTTCAGCGTTCTACGCGATATTTGAGCTCTTTCCCCCGCTCTGGCCGCAAATAGCGCAGATGCCGCTTCTCGCGGCGATAGCCGGCTCACTGTTCGTCGGTGTCGGCGTCGGCCTGTGCGTAAGGGCAAACTCCGCCCCGACCGGCGACGATTCGCTCGCGCTGAGCCTGTCGCACCTGTTCAAGATCGGCATACAGTGGGTGTATCTGCTGTCGGATCTCGTCGTTCTCGCCCTGTCGCTTACGTATATCCCGTTTAACAAGATCATCTATTCACTGCTGACGGTCGTGCTCTCCGGCCAGCTCATAGGATTCATTCAAAAGGCCGGGAAGGCGAAGCAGGCCGTTGATACCGAAAATGCGTAAAAAACTCCGCATACAGTGTATGCGGAGTTTTTTTCGGTCAAATTAAATCACTTTACGGCCTTTGCCTTCTCGCACAGGGCGGTAAAGGCGGCGGGATCGTGGATAGCGGTCTCGGACAGCATCTTGCGGTTCATGTCGATGCCGGCGAGCTTCAGGCCGTGCATGAAGGTGGAGTAGTTCATGCCGTTTGCCTTGCATGCCGCGCTGATACGGGTGATCCACAGCTGACGGAAGTCGCGTTTTTTCTGCTTGCGGCCGACGTATGCATAGCGGCCGGACTTCATCATCTGCTCCTGAGCCATCTTGTAGTGGCGGGACTTGTTGCCCCAGTAACCCTTTGCCAGGCCAAGGATCTTATTTCTATGTTTACGGGTCATCATTGCGCCCTTAACTCTTGCCATTTGTAATTCCTCCTATCAGTAACAGTCAGCCCTTATTATTTGTAAGGGATCATCTTTTTGATGGTTGCCTCGTTGGTAACGTCGGCGATCACGCCGGAACGCAGGCGACGGCAGCGCTTGGTGTCCTTCTTGGTGAGGATATGGCTCTTGAACGCATGTGCGCGCTTTACTTTACCGGTCTTGGTGAGATTGAATCTCTTCTTAGCACCGCTATGGGTCTTAAGTTTAGGCATAGTTGTTTTCTCCTTCCGTATGCTGCTATTATCAGAATTTCTGTCTGTAATAACCTGTCAGTTGTTTTCCTCCGCCTTTGCAGCGGCCTCAGCCTCGGCCTGCTTTTTGGCGGCTTCCTTCTGCGCCTTCTTGACTGCCGCGGCAGACTTCGGCGAAAGGAACATGGACATATTGCGCCCTTCAAGCTTGGGAGCCTTATCAAGGTTTGCAACCTCTTCGCATTTTGCCGCGAAGTCGCGCAGAATGACCTCGCCCAGATGAGTGTGCGCCATTTCTCTGCCGCGGAAGCGGATCGAGACCTTGACCCTGTCTCCGTCAGCAAGGAACTTGAGCGCGCTCTTGAGCTTCGTGTTCAGGTCGTTCTCGCCGATTCCGGGAGACATGCGGATCTCCTTGACCTCCATGACGCGCTGGTTCTTCTTGGCTTCCTTTTCACGCTTGGACTGCTCAAAGCGGTACTTGCCGTAATCCATGATCTTGCAGACGGGGGGCTTTGCCATAGGGGATATCTTGACCAGATCAAGCTCCTTTTCCTCCGCGATTTTCATGGCGGCCTCCGAGGACATTATTCCAAGCTGCTCGCCGTCGTCGCCGATAACGCGTATTTCCTTGTCGAGGATCTCTTCATTGATCTCATGATTCACGCTTGCGATTGTAAAACACCTCCATAATGCAAAAAACGGATGCCTGACAGCATCCGCACAAACAAAGCCCCTTTTGGGCAATGCTATTGACCGAAGCGCGCCTTTTGCGGTCCGGTGAGGTCGGGGATGCCGTACCTACTTTGTTTTCAGCTTAATTAATATATCAGTTCGCCCTCTGATTGTCAAGGGCTTTTTTCGGGAAATTCACGGCAGAGGGGGTGCTCCGCCGTGAATGCTTTTAATCGTCGCTGCTTTTATGAAATGCATAATAGGCAAAATACGCCGCCGCGCCGCCCGTGAGCACGCTCCAGACGCTTGCCCAGCTCTGTGAGCGCGGAGCGATGAAATATGAGCCGGCAGCCAGGAGCGCCGCCGATAGGATAAAGCCGATTATGCTGAGCAGTCTGCCCGGTTTACGCATCTGCGCACCGCCTTTTCTCAGTAGCTTTCGCCGTTGTCGCGGTCATCGGCATTTTCACGCTCAAGCTCCATTGCGAGCTTGACTATACGGCTTGTGCCCAGGCGCGTGGCGCCGAGGGCAATGAAGTCCTCTGCGTCCTCAAGCGAGGCTATGCCGCCTGCCGCCTTTACCTGAAGGCTGTCCGGGCTGCATCGGCGCAGGAGCTCGACATCATGGCGTGTAGCGCCGCCCTTGCTGAAGCCGGTCGAGGTCTTTATGAAGTCCGCGCCGCACTCGGATACGATGGTACAAAGGCGCATTTTCTCCTCATCGGTCAGCAGGCAGCACTCGATGATGACCTTGAGCACCTTGCCGGGGCAGGAGCGGCGAACGGCCTTGATATCCTCGGCGGCGTCCTCCCAGCAGCCGTCCTTGACCATGGACAGGTTAATGACCATATCGATCTCGTCGGCGCCGTTTGCCACAGCGTCGGCGGCCTCAAAGGCCTTTGCGGCCGAAGACATATAGCCGTTCGGGAAGCCGATGACAGTGCATATATTCATTCTGTCTCCGACATATCGCTTTGCACCGGGAACGTGGCAGGGCGGGATGCAGACCGACGCGCAGCCGTATTTTATCGCCTGATCGCAAAGCCTTTTTATCTCTGCCTCGGTGCAGTCGACGCGAAGCAGAGTATGGTCGCAGTAAGCGAGCAGTTCTTTTATATTCATGAGTTTCGTCCCTTTCGAAATAAATAATACTGACATCATTATATTTCATCCCGGCGGCATATTCAAGCGTTTGTCCTTAATATACTCTAACAAAAACCATTGACAAGGACAGGAATGAATATATGGATGAGAACACAAGCACGAATTATGCACAGCTCATAGGTGCAATGATTGCGCCGCCGGTCTTTTCGCACGCATCACGCGGCGAGAGCTTCTACACCTTTCCGCTCGAGGTCGCACGGCTGTCCGGCGCTACGGACACGATAAACATAATAGCGCGTACGGAGCTTCTGAGCGCCGTTGAGGCGTCGGATATAGAAAAGCTCTGCGTCACGGGTGAGCTGAGATCATTCAACAACAAAAGCGGAGAGGGCGCAAAGCTCGTCATAACGGTCTTTGCGAAGGATATCTGTCCCTGCGTCGGCGAGGACTCAAACCTCATTCGATTGACGGGCACATTGTGCAAGCCGCCGAACCTGCGCGTAACGCCGATGGGGCGGGATATCTGCGACCTGATGATTGCCGTCAATCGCAAATACGGCCGCTCGGACTATCTTCCGTGCATAACATGGGGGCTCAGAGCACGCGAAGCGTCTTACTGGGATACGGGGACGACGGTGTCTCTCGAGGGACGCATACAAAGCCGCAGCTACATAAAGCTCATAGACAGCGAGCCGGTCGAAAAAACCGCGTTCGAGGTCTCGGTAACGGAGATAGAGGAGCTCACAGATCATTAAGGCAGATATCCTCAAGGCTCTCGCGGCGAACGGCGGCATAGCTTTCGCCGCCGCGGAGCATAACTACCGGAGGGCGCGGGACTCGGTTATAATTTGATGCCATGGAATAGTTATACGCGCCTGTGGTGCACACGGCGACGATATCTCCGCGCTTTATGTCCGCGGGGAGAAGAATGCTCTCCTGAATTATATCTCCGCTTTCGCAGCAGCGTCCGACGAGCGAGCAGGGCATCATTTCGGCGTTTTTCTCCTGCCTTGCGGCAAGGCATGTATACTGCGAGCGGTACAGCGCATAGCGCGGATTATCCGTCATTCCGCCGTCTATCGAGACATAGGTCTTATAGCCCGGTATATGCTTTACGGCACCCACGGTATACAGCGTCATGCCGGCATCTGCGGCTATTGCTCTGCCCGGCTCCATGTGTATACCCGGCATTTTTATGCCGAGCAAGGAGCATTCTTCCTTTACGGTCTGCGCCACCTGAGCTATTTTTTCTTCAACGTTAAGATACGGATCGGTGTCAGTATATCTTACGCCGTAGCCTCCGCCGAGGTCGAGCTCCTGCGCTTGATAGCCGTACTTTCCCTTTATATGCGCTATGAACCGGAGCATGATCACCGCTGCTCTTTCAAAAACATTCTCCGTGAAGACCTGAGAGCCGACATGGCAGTGAAAGCCCCTGAGCTCTATATGCTTCATCCCCAGTGCCGAGGCCGTAAGGGTCTCGGCCTGTCCCGTTTCTATGGCGACTCCGAACTTTGAATCGACCTTTCCAGTGGATACCGCCTCATAGGTGTGCGGATCAATACCGGGAGTCAGGCGCAGCATGATCTTCTGCGTTATCCCCCGCTTCGCCGCTTCCCTCTGTATAGCCTTGAGCTCCTCCTGATTATCGACGACAAAGCAGCCCACGCCCTTGTCCATGGCAAAGCGTATATCGGCGTCCGTTTTGTTATTGCCGTGGAAATACGCGTTTTCCATCGGATACCCGGCTGCCGCGGCCGTATATATCTCGCCGCTTGATACGACGTCTATACCCATTTCCTCCTCGCGCATTATCTCGTAAATGCGCTTAAAGGAATTGGCCTTGCTCGCGTAAAGCGCCTGCGCATTGTCTCCGAAATACTTTTTAAACGCACGGCGGTATACTCTGCAATTACGGCGCAGCCTGTCCTCGTCCATGAGATACAGAGGCGTTGCGTACCTTTCGGCAAGCTCCTGTATATCCTGTCCGGCAAAGCGGAGCACACCGTCCTCTCCGCGGCTTATGTTATCGCATATCATGCTCATATCTTTTATCCGCCCTTCACTTTCTCGGCGGAATTATCTCTATCCAATAGCCGTCGGGATCCTCGATAAAGTATATGCCCATTTTCGGGTTTTCAAAGCATATGCAGCCGAGCCGAGCGTGCTTTTCATGAGCCTTTTCCATATCGTCGGCCACGAATGCGAGGTGAAACTCCTGCTCCCCGAGATCGTAGGGCGTGTCACGGTCCCGCAGCCATGTAAGTTCGAGTGCGAAATCAGTCACACCGTCGCCGAGAAAAACGAGCCTGAAGCTTCCGTCGGCGGCGTTTTTTTCGCGCACGGGCTTGAGGCCCAGCGCCTCATCGTAAAACTTAAGACTGCGCTCAAGATCGAACACGTTGAAGTTAAAGTGGTTGAATGAAAACATACTGCACCTCCTGCGCTTATTTCTTTTTTATTTTATTATGTTTCCGCGCACGATGCAAGCAAAAAAACTTGTTGGCATTTCCCTGACGGTGTTTTATAATACAGGTTGAGTAATTATTATGTGCGGAGTGCTGATATGAACTGTTCAGAGCTTATAGACAAATACGTTCCGGCGGACGATGTTTTCCTGTTTAACACCGGCTGCGCGCAGAAGGCCTGGCTTCTTCTTGGCTGCCGGTACATTGAGGAGGCGAAAATGCACCGCTTCGCCGTCTGGGCGCCGAACGCGAAAAGCGTATCTCTCGTCGGTGACTTTAACGGTTGGAATCCGGAGTGTACGCCTATGGAAAAGCGCGGCGGCATATGGTACTGCTTCGTCGAGGGACTCTGTAACGGCGAGCTGTACAAATACTGCGTGACTACGGCCGCAGGCAAAACCATGTGGAAGTCCGATCCCTTTGCGCAGTGGTCGCAGTCGGGCGTGAATACCGCGTCCATGGTGTGGACAGGCTCACACGTCTGGCACGACGAGGACTTCATGCAAAGCCGTGCGAAAAGAAACTGCTTTGAAAGCCCCATGTCTATATACGAAATGCATCTCGGCTCATGGAAAATACCGGAGGGCGGCGTGAATTACGCTTCGATCGCGCCGGAGCTTGCAAAATACTGCACGGAAATGGGCTATACGCACATTGAGCTGATGCCGCTGACGGAATACCCCTACCCCGGCTCGTGGGGCTATCAGGTGACGGGCTACTTTGCGCCGACAAGCCGCTACGGAACGCCCGACGAGTTTGCCGAGTTTATCGACACCCTGCACAAGGCCGGCATAGGCGTTATCATGGACTGGGTGCCCGCGCATTTTCCCCGCGACGAGCACGGTCTTGCCGAGTTTGACGGCACGCGCCTTTTTGAATGCAAGGAAAAGCGCATGGCCTCGCACCCCGAGTGGGGCACGCTTATATTTGACTATGACATGCCGGAGGTGCAGTCGTTTCTCATATCCTCGGCCTGCTTTTTCTTTGAAAAGTACCACATCGACGGCATCCGCGTCGATGCGGTGTCCTCTATGCTGTACCTGAACTACGGTCGCAAGGAGGGCGAATACACAAAAAACCGCGACGGAGGCAATATCAATCTGGGCGCGGTTAGCTTTCTGAAAAAGCTCAATACCGCTGTTCTGTCAAGCTTTCCCGGCGCCGTCACCGTCGCCGAGGAGTCTACGGCCTATCCCATGGTCACAATGCCGCCCTCGGTCGGCGGGCTCGGCTTCAGCTTTAAATGGGACATGGGCTACATGCACGATACGCTTGACTATTTTTCGACCGATCCGCTGTTCCGCAAGGGTAATCACGACAAGCTGACGTTTTCCATGATGTACGCGTTTTCGGAAAACTTCATCCTCGCCTACTCGCACGATGAGGTTGTGCACGGAAAAAAATCGATGCTGGACAAAATGTTCGGCAGCTACGAGCAGAAGTTTGCGACGCTGCGCGCCTTGTACGGCTATCAGTTTGCACATCCCGGAAAGAAGCTGTGCTTCATGGGCTCTGAGTTCGGACAGTTTATCGAGTGGAACTATAAGCAGGAGCTCGACTGGCTGCTGCTGGACTATCCCATGCATGAGAAGCTGCGCGAATACTATGCCGCATTAAACAGGCTGTACAGAACCTGCCCCGCGCTTTACGAAATAGACAAGTCGTGGGACGGCTTCAAGTGGCTGAACGTAAACGACAGCGCGCTCAGCTCAATAGCCTTCCTGCGCTCGGCAAAGCCCGAAAGCAAAAGCTACCTCATCTGCGCCTGCAACTTTATCCCGAATGTGCACCGCCGCTTTGTCATCGGCTTGCCCAAGCCCGGTACTCTGCGGGAGCTGCTCTCGAGCGACGATCTGAAATACGGTGGAAATAGTTTACATAACCCAAAAATCATACACAGCCGCGATATCGGCTTTGACGAGCTTCCCTACAGTGCGGCGATAGATCTTCCGCCGCTTTCGACCGTTTATTTTGAATACACTCCGGAAAGGATGGCTGATAAAAATGAAAAAGCAGTTCAGAAGCATTCTAAATGAAAAAGGCCGAAAAGAGCTTCCAAATATTTTGCTTGCGGCGGCCGAGTGTGCGCCGCTTTCCAAGACCGGCGGCCTTGCCGACGTCGTCGGAACGCTGCCGAAGGCGCTTAAAAAGCTCGGCTTCGACGCAAGGGTCATCACTCCGTACCACCGCTGCATAAAGGATAAATACGCTGACCGCGTCGAACACATGTTCGATTTTTATGTAAACCTTGGCTGGCGCACGCAGTACTGCGGCATAGAAAGGCTCATGCTCGACGACGTTTGCATTTACCTTGTCGACAGCGAGTTTTATTTCGGCGATAAAATCTACCGCGGCGGCCAGGCCGAGGGCGAGCAGTACGCCTTCTTCACACGCGCCGTACTCGACGCTATACCGAACCTCGGCTTTATGCCCGATATAGTCCACTGCAACGACTGGCACACGGCCATGCTGCCGATGCTTGCAAAGACGCAGTACGGCGGCGCGATACAAGGCTCACTGCGCTGGCTGCTTACGATACACAACATTGCGTATCAGGGAAAATTCGGCTTTGACTACGTTCAGGATCTGCTCGGCGTCGAGGATAAATACTACACGCCGGAGTTTATGGAGCTCAACGGCTGTGCAAGCTTCCTCAAGGCCGGATGTGTTTTTGCCGACAGGATAAACACCGTAAGCCCCACCTACGCGCAGGAGATAAAGACCGCCTACTTCGGCGAGGGGCTCGATGGCATACTCTCGGCTCGCTCAAGCGAGCTTTCCGGTATCATAAACGGCATTGACACCAGGGTGTTTAACCCGTATACAGACCCGGCACTGCCTGCAAGATACCATAAGGGCAGATTGAGCGGAAAAAGATTATGTAAACTTGAACTCCAGCGCGGTTTCGGGCTGGAGCAGCGTGCGGAGGCGCCCATTTTCGCAATGGTCACCCGCATGACCGAGCAGAAGGGCTTTGACCTTGTCGAGCGCATGCTCGATGAGCTCATGCAGTATAACGACATGCAGTTTTTCATGCTCGGCAGCGGAGATAAGGACTATGAGGACTTTATGCGTAATTCCGAGACACGCTATAAGGGCAGGCTGTGCGCATTTATAGGCTATAACGAAGAGCTATCACACCGTGTGTACGCCGGAGCTGATTTTCTGCTCATGCCCTCGCGCTTCGAGCCCTGCGGTCTTTCGCAGATGATCGCCATGCGCTACGGCACGCTGCCTGTCGTCCGCGAGACGGGCGGCCTCAAGGATTCGGTAAAGCCCTACAACCGCTACACCGGCGAGGGCACCGGCTTTTCCTTTGCAGATTTTAACGCCCACGAGATGAAGGATGCGGTGCTGCTCGCGCTTGAATGCTACCACAAGCCCGAGATTATGCAGTCGCTCATACGTCAGGCTATGGAGGCCGATTTCAGCTTCGACCGCTCCTCGGAGGAATACGCAAAGCTTTATCTATGGATGCTATGATAAGGAAAGTAAATACCTACGGCGGCTACGACGAGCGCTGGCGCGACGGGCGGCTGTATGTTGAATATTACGATGTAGAAAGCTATGAGGCTGCTCTCGACCATGGGAACTGGACGCCGCTCGGCGATGTGACCGAGCACGAGCGGATATATCTCGTCTCAGCGGCGGCCGTCGGCTGTGCGGCGGATAATTGTACACGCTGCGGCTGTCCGGCCGGAAGAATTTTTGAGTTTCTGCCCGAGAATCGCTCGGAGCTTATACCGGCGGAGCTTTTTCGCACGCTGATGGACGACATGGGGCTTGGTATCGACGACGCGGTAAACACAGTCGTGCGCTCATTTGGTGCAGCCCTTGCATCGCAGCCCGAGCGCGAGTGGCTCGCAGTTTTTCAGCCGAGAACTGCATTTCTCGATAAGCTTCTGCGCGATGAGCTCAAATTGCGCAGCCTTGCCTGGCATGACGCATACGACAGCTCATATCGCTCGCCCCCCGGTGCTGTGGAGGAGGGAACGGAGATTACCTTCTCCGCAGTGACCTTCGGAGGAGTCGATGCCGTCACGCTCTGCGTCTGCGGCGACAGCTTCTCTGAGGAGCTTGCCATGCAGCGTTCGGGAAATACATTCTCCGCCCGCTTTACCGCTCCCTCCCCCGCCGCGCTTTTTTATAAGTTTAAGCTCGACGATAGCTTTCTGTGTCCCTCAGAGGACGGGCACAGCTCATGCGTCTGCGGCAGCGATGCCGAGGGCTTTCGACTCACCGTATATAAACGCGGCTTTAAAACGCCCGAAAAATTCTGCCGGAGCATCATGTATCAGGTGTTTCCCGACCGCTTCGGCTTTTCCGGCGACGAAACGGCACGGGCGGGGATAGAATATCACCGCCGCCTCGGTCAAACTCCGGAGATGCACGGCAGCATATCCGAGCCCGTCAAGTGGCAGCCGCGAGATGGCGAAAAGAACTATGCCCCCGATGATTTCTACGGCGGTACGCTCAATGGCATCAGCTCAAAGCTGGATTATCTAAAAGAGCTCGGCATCGGTACGCTGTACTTAAATCCCATAGTAGAGGCGAGGTCGAACCACCGCTATGATACCTCAAGCTATGAAAACGTCGATCCTATACTCGGCAGCGTCAGTGATTATGTAAACCTTTGCGCCGAGGCCGAAAGGCTCGGCATCGGCGTTATAAACGACGGAGTTTTCTCTCACACCGGAGCCGACAGCGTATATTTTGACCGCTTCGGCAGCTACGGCGGAGTCGGCGCGCACGCGAGCAAGGCGTCGAAATATTTCGGCTGGTTCGACTTCCGCTCATATCCCGACGATTACCGCTGCTGGTGGGGCTTCAAGGACCTCCCTGAGGTAAACGAGGAGGATAAAAGCTGGCAGGACTATATTATCCGCTCCGATGACAGCATTGTTAAGCTCTGGCTGCGGCGCGGAGCAAGCGGCTGGAGACTCGACGTAGCCGATGAGCTGCCCGACGATGTGCTATCGCTCATACGCGATTCGGCGAAGGCCGAAAAATCCTGCTGCACCATTATCGGCGAGGTCTGGGAGGATGCAGTGCTCAAGGTCAGCTACGGTCACCGCCGTAATTATGCCCTGGGCTATTCGCTCGACAGCGTGATGAACTATCCGTTCCGCAGGGCGGTCATCAGCTTTGCCCGAGGCGAGACGGACGCCTTCGCTCTGCGCGACTTCCTGCTTTCGCAGCAGCACAATTATCCGATGCCAATGTACATGGCACTCATGAATCTTCTGTCCTCGCACGATGTTGAGAGGCTGCACTCTGCGCTCGGCGCGGACTGCGAGCTGAAATCTCTTGACCGTGCAAATCAGGCGGCATTCAGGCTCACGCCGGAGCAGTCAGAAAAAGCCGACCGGCTGCAAATGCTGTGCGCGGCGATACAGTACTGCGTTCCGGGAGTGCCCTGCCTTTACTACGGTGATGAGGAATGCCTTGACGGTGCGGGCGATCCATTTAATCGTGCACCGTTTGAGCCGTCAGGCTGTGGTTTACATAATTTTTATGCCGAGCTGGGAAAAACGCGCAACGGCAGCGAGGCTCTCAGAGCCGGCAGCGCAAAGTTCTTCGCGCCCTCGCCCGATGTCCTGATAATATTGCGCGAGGCTGAAAACGACCGTGTTCTCTGCGTTGTAAATCGCGGCAAAAGTGATTTCAAACTGCGCGATTATAGTTTTGCGCCGGGCAAAGACTGCATTGTGCCGCCTTGCTCGGCAAAGATATTTAAGTTAACATAATATCAGAGGTGTGGATATGGATTACAAGGACGTTCTCGCAAACGCAAAAAAGAACATCGGCCCCGGCTGCAAGGTCTGCCCCGAGTGCAACGGCCTTGCCTGCGGCAATCTCATGCCAGGTCCGGGCTCGAAGGCGCCCGGCAACGGTGCGAATGACAACTGGAGGGCGTGGCGGAGCATTAAGCTGAACATGGACACCATTTTCCCCGATGAGCCTGTCGATACAAGCATCGAATTTCTCGGCAGGCATTTTTCCATGCCGCTCTTTTCCGCTCCTGTGGGCTCACTGAAGGCGCAATACAATCCCACAGACGATATCCGTGACTTTAACGAATGCTGCGCCGAGGCCGCCGAAAGCTGCGGCATCGCGTCAAGCTTCGGCGACGGCCTTGACGCGAGGGTGTTCCCCCACGGCTGCGAGGTCACAAAAAAGCACGGCGGCATCGCCATCCCCGTGATAAATCCCCTGAGCATGGATACGATAAAGTTAAATCTCGACATGGCTAACGAGGCCAAGCCCTTTGCCGTCTCGCTCGTGATCGACTCAGCAGGTCTCCCGCATCTTAAAAAGGCGAACCCCGACGCGGGCTGCAAAAGTACAGAGCAGCTGCTTGAGCTTTGCGAATACGCGAAAATGCCGGTAATAATAAAGGGCGTTATGACGGTGCGCGGCGCTGAAAAGGCAGCGGCAGCGGGAGCTGCGGCGATAGTTGTTTCAAATCACGGCGGGCGCGTACTCGGCGGCTCGGCCGCAACAGCCGAGGTACTGCCGGAGATCGTCGACGCGGTCGGCGGCAGAGTAAAGATAATCGTTGACGGAGGCATACGCAGCGGCACGGATATTTTCCGTGCGCTCGCCATCGGTGCCGACGCGGTCATGATCTGCCGCCCGTTCCTGATAAGCTACTACGGCGGCAGGACAGAGGGCATCGTAAGCTACATTGAGAAGCTGCGCGCCGAGCTCAAGGACACCATGTACATGTGCGGCGCACGAAAAATAAGCGATATCGACCGCTCGATGATAAGATTTTAGACAGCAAAAAGCCCGGTTCAATTGAACCGGGCTTGATTTTTACTTGGTCATCAAATTGTACATCTCGACATATTCGGGCGCCTGCATCGCGTTTTCAAGCATCCTGTAGGTCGTTTCAAAGGTTCCGCAGCCTCTCATGCCTATATAGAAGCCATTATCCGTATGCCTCGCAGCAACTCCGTTTTCCTTCAGGTAATCCTCAAGCCTGTCGAGATTTGCAAAGTACTGCTCGACCGTTGCTCTGTATCTCGCCTCAACTATTCTGAATGCGTCGCGCAGCGCTTCGTTATTTAACGTCTGCTCATATATCGACGGATAATTTTCCTTGGCGTATATGAGATAAGACAGGATATAGTACTTGAATTCCGAATAAGCAAAATAGTCGCCGCTCGACATCATCACATATTTGAGCCAGTTTTCCTCGGAAAACGGCTGATCGAGGAAGTATTCATACAGAGAGACATTCGTTGTCGAACCCCAGCAGTAGGCCGTAAACTCGTTCATCAGGCCGTATATGCCGCTAACATTGGAGTCTACCTCCACACCCGCTCCGACATAGGTATTATATCTGAAGCTGCGCAGATCTTCGGGTACAATAGCCGCTATTTCCTCGGTGTGATAAGTATCGGTTTCGGGAACCAGGATGTGCATGCCCTCGCCTGTGTAATAAGCCTCAGCCGTAGCGATCTTGTATTCACCTGTGACCGGATCTCGCTTTATGCTGTGCTGACGGTTATACGATGAGTATCCGTGCTCCTGTTCATGGACCGCCGTGCACAGCCTTTCAATTAGATCTCCGTTATTCATCCATACCATAAAATCGTCGCCGTCCTGTTCCGTCGCACGCAGGATGTACGCCCCGTTCGGGCAGTATTTATCCAAAAGCGCGAGGACATTGTCGTGCGTCGCCGTATCCGTGGGCGACGGAACGCCGCTTTCCGGCGTGGGGCAGGGATAAGGAAGCTTTCCGCTGACGATGTATTTGCTGTCCGCAGACGGCGGCGCAGGTGTGGGCGTAGGGTCAGGCGTCGGTGTAGGCGTGGGGTCGGGTGTATCGTTATAATAGCGGTACAGGAAGGTAACGATCTGACCGCGTGTGCAGGTCTCGTTCGGCGAGAATTTTCCGGCCGCCGTGCCGTCGGTTATACCGTTTTCCGAAGCCCATATGACGGCGCTGCGATAGTAAGCGCCCGGCGCTACGTCCGTAAAGCGGCAGCTGCCTCCGACGTCCGGCTCACCGGCCGCACGATACAAAAACGTCACGACCTGAGCCCTGGTGCATGGCTCGTCGGGCGCAAAGTGATTGCCGCCCACGCCGGTGGTTATGCCGTTTTTGACCGCCCAGCGAACGGCTCTGTAGTAATAATCAAAGTAATGAACATCGTCAAAGGCCATGACGACCTCGACATTGGGCCCGCCGGCGGCACGGTACATGAACGTCACTACCTGCGCTCTTGTGCAGGGATCGTTTGGCGCAAAGCGTGCATCTCTTACGCCCCGCGTTACGTCGTTTTTGACCGCCCATTCAACGGCATCGCTGTAGTATTTCCCGGGGGCTACATCCGTAAATCCGGCGACACCCTGCTCATCCGAAGAAGTTTTGTGACAAATCGAACATGGCTTATACCCGCATCTTACGGCATAGTCGAGCGTCACGGCATAGCCCGATTCGCTCAGATACCTGCATCCGTATTTGTGATACTTGACGCCTGTATCTGTTATGTAAACCATCTGATCGGCAAGTGCGCCGATCGGAAGCAGCGTACAGAGCATGACTATGACCAAAAGTATCGCTATAAGGCGTTTTCTCATCTCTTTTCTCCTTAACAAATTTATTAATTTGTCTAAAATATTATCATATATTTCCGCCAAAGGCAACAAAAAACCCGATGCTTTCGCATCGGGTCTTCTGTTTTTTATGGGGAAGAGAGAGGATGAAAGAAAAACTATCTGGTCTGCTTCGGGATTACTTAATCTCAAGACGCCTTGCAGCAGGAACCTCGGGGGTCTTCTCCGGCATTGTCAGGGTCAGGACGCCGTCGTTATACTCGGCGGTGATGGCATCGGTATCAATGCCTTTGATGTTAAAGCTGCGGCTGAACGAGCCGTAGTAACGCTCGCGGCGGACAAAGCCGTTGTCGCCCTTGTCGCCCTTGTCTTCCTTTTCCTCGGATTTGCGCTCCGCGGAAATGGTCAGGCAATCCTTGTCGATATCAATGCTGATATCCTCCTTCTTGAAGCCGGGCAGCTCTGCCTCAAGGACATAGTTACCGTCTACCTTCTTAATGTCGGTACGGAAGCCGCTGACATCAGCGTCATTCCAAAAGCTGTGGCTCATTTCCTCGAGCTCACGGAAAGGATTATAAGATGCTACTCTGCGATAGCCAAACGGTGTAAGTTCAAACATAATCAATACCTCCTAATGATTTGGAACAAGACTTAAACTCGAACTTTGCTTCTTTGTTTATGTCTTTTGTTTCTTGTTGTATATAAAGTACCACATAATTATGAACAAATATAGTGTTTTATGTGAACAAAATGTAAACCTTAGCACTCTTGCATTTTGAGTGCTAAGGTTTTTGAAGTACATATATTATTATATCCCGACTTTTGAGTTTTACTCGCCTTTTTTGTTGAGCGCTTTATGCTTAACAAGAACAAGAACAGCAAATGCTATCGCAGCTGCTGCGATTGCCGCCGAGGTGTACACTATAGCGGCATTATAGGTGTTGTTGATGCTTATTGCCTGCTCGGGGCGGACGGGCACGGTCGGCGTAGGCGTTGCCTCGGCGTTTTCCGGCTCCTCGGTCGGCTCCGGCTTAGGATCGGCTATCATCGGGTGATCGGGGACCTTGATCGGTGCCTGCGCGGCGGGCTTGCCGTCGGCTCCGAGAAGATCACTCATGAGCACCCAGCCGGTGAAGCTCTCGCCGTCATCGGCCGCGACCGTGACATGTCCCCAGGGCACATCACGCATATAGCTCACACGGTATTCGACCTTGAGCTCTGTGTCGTTTTTTATCAGCATATATTTGCCGTTCAGGTTGCACTCGGGCGTCTCCCAAGCGACTATATAGCCGTCCTCATTAAATGCCGTGTACGTCTGCCCGTCCTTTATAAGGTTATTCGGATCGTCCCAGGGGTCGGCAACCGGCTTGAGCGCGAGCTCGGCGCTTGCCGAAAGCGGCAGCGCGGCCGCCGTGAGCAGCAGCACCAGGACGAGGATAAGCTTATTTTTCATACCATTGCCTCCAATGTGCACAAACATCCGAAGTATAGCATAAAAGAATGAAAAATGAAAGCCCAAATTTGTTAACTTACAAATTATTGCCTCGTCACAGTGCTATAGACACGGCGTCGGGCTCTATCGGGCAGGTGCAGCCGCCCTTCGAGCGGCGCTTTCGGGTCTGGTCTTAAATTCATCCGTCAAGTCAAAGCACCTTGGATAAGAAGTCCCGCAGGCGCTCGCTCTGAGGATGTTCGAAGATATCCTGGGGTGTGCCCTCCTCGACGAGCTTGCCGTCGGCCATGAACAGAACGCGGTTTCCTACCTCGCGGGCAAAGCCCATCTCGTGGGTGACGACGACCATCGTCATGCCCTCGTGCGCAAGCTCCTTCATAACGTCGAGCACCTCGCCGACCATCTCGGGGTCGAGCGCGCTCGTAGGCTCGTCAAAGAGCATGACGTCGGGCTCCATGCACAGTGCGCGTACAATTGCGATACGCTGCTTCTGGCCGCCGGAGAGCTGGCTGGGATACGCATTGGCGCGGTCGGCAAGGCCTACGCGTGCGAGAAGCTCCATAGCCTTGGCCTCCGCGTCCTCCTTGCTTTTTCCGAGAAGCTTCATCGGCGCAAGGGTCATATTCCTGAGCAGTGTCATATGCGGAAAGAGGTTGAAGTGCTGGAAAACCATACCCATCTTCTGACGGTGGAGATTTATATTGCAGCTCGGATCGGTTATATCAACGCCGTCAAAGGTTATCGTGCCGCCTGTGGGCACCTCAAGGAGATTGAGGCATCTTAGGAAGGTTGACTTACCCGAGCCGGAGGGGCCGATGACAACAACTACCTCGCCCTTGTGGATATCGGTGCTCACACCGTCGAGCGCTTTGATCTTGCCGCCCTTAAACTGCTTCTGGAGATCATCTACTTTTATGAGAACATCAGTGGTCACTGCTGCGCAGCCTCCTTTCCAGCCTGCCGACGAGCCATGTAAAGAACACGACCATTATGAGGTATATGAGTGCAACGACGATAAGCGGCAGGAACGGTGAGTAGGTTGCACCGCGGATAATGTCGCCCGCCTTGGTGAGATCACGGATCGCTACATAGCCGGCAACGGAGGTCTCCTTGAGCAGGACGATGAACTCGTTTGCGAGCGTCGGCAGAACATTTTTGAAAACCTGCGGTATTATTATGTACTGCATTGTGCGGACATAGTTAAAGCCGAGCGAGCGTCCCGCCTCGAACTGTCCCTCGTCGATTGACATTATGCCGCCGCGTACTATCTCGGCGACATAAGCACCGGAGTTTATTCCGAATGCGAGCATCGCTATCGCAAGGCTGTTTCGGGAGGATGCAAATATTATATAGTATATGATCATCAGCTGAACGACCACAGGTGTGCCGCGGATAACCGTCAGGTACACCTTGCATATGCCGTTAACTATGCCGAGCAGGGTCTTGCCGATGCCCGGTCGCATCGTGAGGTGGTTTTTATCCCATGTTGACCGCACTATGGCTATGATGACACCGATGCATATGCCGATAAGGCAGGCAACGGCAGTTATTTTGAGTGTGTTGCCGAGACCGTCAACCAGAAGCCGCCAACGGTCTTTTTCTATAAAATTTAATATGAATTGACTTTTGATGTCTGCCATCCACGCTTCCAAAAATCTACCTCCTAATTCTCAAACGCTCAAAATGAGGCTCCATGACCGCACGGAGCCTCATTTATCAAATTGTTTAAGCTGACGGGAGTCGAATCCCTGCCGCCTGTCAGGTTAGCTATCAGCCGTTGTTTGCTTCAACAAATGCCTTTGCCGGCTCATTGTCGATGATAACGCAATCGATCTTGCCGCTGGTGAGAGCTGCAATAGCGTCAGCACCCTTGGGGAATGCCTGAACATGATCCTCGCCGAAGCCGCCGTTCTCGATGGTGTCGGAAGCGTAGATGTAACCGGTGGTTACGATCTGGCAGCCGATCTGGATGTTCTCGCCGTTCTCGATCTTTGCAACGATGTCGTCAGCGCTGGTGATGTCGGAGTCTTCCTTAACGATTATTACCTGAACGCCGGTAGCGTAGCTGTCAGAGAAGTTGATGCTCTGGAGGCGCTCCTCGGTAACGGTCATGCCTGCCATTGCAATGTCTGCCTTGCCGGAGGTGAGTGCGGGGATGATCGCGTCGAACTCCATGTCGTCGATGACGAGCTTCATGCCGAGCTTGTCAGCGATAAGACCTGCTACAGTGGGGTCGATACCGACGATCTTATCGCCGTCAACGGACTCATACGGAGGGAATGTAGCGTTGGTAGCCATAATGAGCTCCTCTGCGTCGGCCGCAACATTCTTCTGAACCTCGGGGAGAGTGCCGGTGCCTGCGATGAAGTAATCGGTGACAGTCTTGAGAGTGCCGTCGTCCTTGAGCTCCTTGAGAGCTGCATTGACCTTATCAAGCAGTGCGGTGTTTTCCTTTGCAATGCCGATAGCGTAATCCTCGGTGACATATTCGGAGTCAAGGATCTTCAGCTTTGTGCTTGCCTGGTCGCCGTCTTTATCCTTATTGTCTGTGTCGTTGCCGCAGGCGCACAGTGCGAACACCATGACCATCGCGAGCAGAAGTGCGATAAACTTTTTCATTTTCTATACCTCTCAAAAAATTTTTAACTGTTTTATGTGCCGTTCCTTACGACGTTGCCTATATTAGCATCTTTATTCACTCTTGTCAACACTTTTTTGAAAAAATATTCGTATTTTTTCAAAAAAGTCACGTTTAAAGTGAATAATATTCATTTGTGTGTGAATATTCGCTGTTTTCATGAATTTTTGCATAAAAAATCGGCTCCGTTTTTGCTGCTCGGAGCCGGTTTTTATGGGGTTTGTACAGTTTTATGCCCGCTTTTTTAGTAAAGCTGCAAAAGAAAATGACGCAAAAGCGATTAGATTGACTATTACCACCGCCGCGCCGGACGGAAGCTCAAATGCATAAGATGCAGCCATGCCGATCATAAAACATAAAACGGAGACAACAGCGGAGCATATCACCACGGCCTTAAAGCTTCGGCAAAGGCGCATTGCGGTGAGCGCCGGGAAAATGATGAGGCTTGATATGAGCAATGCGCCCATCATGCGCATGCCGATGACGACGGTGACTGCGGTGAGCACCGCAATGACGCTGTTTATAAGCTGCGTCTTCGTACCCGTTGCGCGTGCGAAGGTCTCGTCAAACGTGACAGCGAATATACGCGGATACAGCAGAACGAACATTAAAAGCACAGCTGCAGAAAGTATAATGCTCAAAACGGCGTCGGCCCGGCTTAAGGACAGTATGCTGCCGAACATGTAGTTTGAAACGTCGGTGTTCATGCCCGTTGTAAGTGACACTGTCACGACGCCGACAGCCAGTGCCGACGAGGATATGAGCGCTATCGCCGCGTCACCCTTTATTCTGCTGTTCTGATTTATCCTAAGCAGCAGGAACGCCGCCGCTATAACGACCGGTACAGCCAGGTACAGCGGCGCTATATTTGCGGCCGCCGCTATCGCCAGCGCACCGAAGCCGACGTGCGAAAGGCCGTCGCCTATCATGGAGTATCGCTTTAAGACAAGCGATACTCCCAAAAGTGCGGCGCAGAGGGAAACAAGAATCCCGACCACAACGGCGCGGATCATGAAATGATAGGAGAACATCTCCTTTATCAGCTCTATCATGCTCTCGGCCCTCCCACAAATCTGCGTGCGAGGTCGCTCTCGCGGTACTGCTCTGTAGTGCCGAAAAACAGCTGGCTGTGTCCGAGGTGCAGGATATGCGTAGCATAGCGCACGGCGGCGTGGATATCGTGCGATATCATGATAACGCTCGTATTGTCACAGAGGTTTACGAGCTTTATAAGATTATACATCTCGTTTGCCGCGACGGGGTCAAGCCCCGTTACCGGCTCATCGAGCAGCAGAAGCTTTTTAGTTGCGCACATAGCGCGCGCGAGCAGAACGCGCTGCTGCTGACCGCCGGAGAGCTCAAGGTAGCAGCGGTCGGCTATATCATCTATTCCGAGGCGCTCCATATTCGCCGCTGCCGCAGCCTTATCCTCGGCATTGCAGAACAGCCTGCCGCGCATTGAGTTTAACCTGCCGGAGAGCACGACCTCGCTCACCGAGGCCGGGAAGCCACGCTGTATCTGAGTCTGCTGCGGGAGGTAGCCTATCTCTGTCGGCTTGAGGTCGTCAAAAATGATCTCACCCTTAGACGGATGCTTTAGCCCCAAAATGCCGCGCATGAGCGTAGACTTGCCAGAGCCGTTTTCACCGACGATGCACAGATACGCACCTGCGTCGATGGAAAAATTAATATCGCTGAGAACCGTTTCGCCGTCATAAGCAAAGCTGAGATCTTTGCATGTTATCTGTGCCATTTCAGTAAAGCGCCTCCTTAAGAGTCTCAATATTCATGCGCATGAGGTCAAGGTATGTAACGCCGTCGGCAAACTGCCGCGCCGTTACGCTGTGCGCCGAGTAAAACGGCAGCTTTTTGCACCCTGTGTCCTCGCAAATGACGTCGGCCATCTTCTCATTTGAAAACTCCATGTACAAGACAGCCGGAATATTGCCTTCGCGCACATGGTCGATCAAAAACGCTACGGTTTTTGCCGATGGCTCGGTCTGGGACGCACAGCCGGGGTAGGCCGCGTAGTATTTGAGTCCGTACTCTCGCGTAAAATAACGCATTGGAAATCTATCCGCAAAAACGAGCGTATCACGCACACCGTTTAAGATCGTCGTGCGTATGTCGATATCAAGCTCCATGAGCTTTGCGTTATAGACCTCGTAGTTGAGCATGTATTCATTAGCGTTATCGGGGTCTGCCTCAGCGAGCTTATCGCACAGAGCATAGCATATCTTCGCGGCATTGCCCGGCGTTGTCCACACGTGCTCATCAAGCTCCTCCTCGCCGTCGTCATGCTCGTTGTCGTGCTCGTCCTCTGCGGCATAGATTCCCTCGCCGCTCTCGGCCACGGTCTCGACGCAGTCCATCATGCGCAGGACATTCACGTCATCGCCGACGAGCGACTCCGCCCACGCCTCAGACTCTCCGCCGTTGCAGACAAACAGGTCGCTTTCCCTGATCGCGATAATGTCCTTCGGCGCGGGCTCATATGAATGAACCTCCGCGCCGGGCTTTATGAGCAGCTTTATCTGCGCCCTGTCGCCCGCTATCTCGCGCACAAAATCGTAGGCCGGAAAATTCGTGCACACTACCTGCAGCTTTGAGCTGTCCTTCTCATCCGTCTTGCGTGCCGCGCAGCCGGAGAGGATGAGACACAGACACAGGATCAGCGGGACAAGCCTCTTTGCTTTTTTCATGACAGCAGCACCGCGGCGGCCGTACCGATGAGACTCATGTTTTCGGCGTTAATAAGCTCATATTGTCTTCCCATAATCTCGCCGGCGTATACGTCCATGAAGCGCTCAAGCTCCGGGCGCAGCAGCTTGCTTTCTGAATAAAGCGAGCCGTCCACCGCGATGCACACGGGGCGTGAGCGGCCCGCGCCCGTGACCTCAAGTATGCCGCAGAGCTTGGAAGCTATGCATCTTGCCGAGCGCTCAAAGATTTCTGATATTATGTAAACCAGATTGACCCTATCCTCGCTGTTAAAGCCCTTTGGAAAGCGTCCGCTGCCCCATTTGTCAATCGTAGGCGTAGTTACCTCAGTCATTTTTTCGATGATCTCCGTCGCCCGCTCGGAGAACAGCCCTTCCTTTGCCGCCATTTTGAGTGTGTACATGCAGACCTGTCCGAGATAGCGTCCGGATATCATTTTTTCGGCAATATATTCACCTGTGTCGGGAAGCTCTTCGTCCATCGCAAGATCCGCGTCGCCGCGCGGAAATGCATCAAACGAGCCGCTCTCTATGTTCACGAGCATTTTGCCTCCGCCGGAGAGCCCGAGCTTTTCGATTTTATCGCATTCTATCTCGCAGCAGGTGTTGCAGCCCGTTCCGGCGACGAGGCCGATATATCCGTCGTAGCTGCCCTTGGACAGCACCTTTCCGGCAAGCAGAGTCGCCGGAGTGTCGTTTAATACGACTATTCTGTCCGGCTGCTCACCGCGCTTTTCAAGCTCCGCACGCAGGGATGCGCCGAGGTACGAGCCTGAGGCTCCTTCTATTTTGACCTGCTTTGTCAGTCCCAGCACCTTACCGTCGCACTCCGGCGTTATCTCAACCGGATAGGAAAAGCAGAAGCCTATATTCTTTGTCTGTTTAATAAGCGGCTGAACGCAGTCGGCAACGCCCGAAATGAAGTCATTCCAGGTCGCAGGCTCTTCAGTGCCGGGCATTTGGCGCTTATCGAGGCAGTCGATGACGGCCTTTTTCCCGTCAAAGCCTATAAGCGCCCTGCGGAAATTTGTGCCGCCCGCGTCGATAACGATGGCCTTTTCGCCCTTTTTGAGCTTGCCCGACGAATAAAGATACGTCGGCAGCATGGGCATATTCTTCTGCTGCTGCGCGAGTCCCCGGCGCATAGCGCAGGCAAATTCCTTTGTGTATTCTGAAAGGTCGATTCTCTCGGCGTCCATGCCGTGAGCTTTCATAAACTGTGCTACTTTTATCATTTCATACCTCAAAAAGACCCGGCATGTTGAGCCGGGTCTTTGATCCAAAGCTTTTCTTACTTCTCTGCGGGAATGTCCTTGACCGACTGGACAACACCCTCTGCAAGACCGGCGATACCCTGAATCTCACTGGGAATGATAATCTTCGTGGCCTTGCCGTTTGCCGCAGCCGTGAATGCCTCGAGAGCCTTGATTTTCAGCACAGCCTCGCTCGGCATGGACTCGTTTATGAGTCTGATACCCTCGGCGGTAGCGGTCTGAACCTTTAAAATAGCCTCGGCTTCGCCTTCCGCTTCGAGGATCTGCTGCTGCTTCTTTGCGTCTGCACGCAGGATCGCAGATTCCTTTTCACCCTCCGCCTCAAGGATGGCAGCGCGCTTTTCGCCCTCTGCGCGCAGGATCGCCTCGCGGCGCTCACGCTCTGCCTTCATCTGCTTTTCCATCGCCGACTGTATCTCTCTGGGCGGCAGGATGTTCTTGAGCTCAACGCGGTTTACCTTGATGCCCCAGGGGTCGGTGGCCTCATCAAGAATAGTGCGCATTTTGCCGTTTATGAGATCACGGCTCGTGAGGCACTGGTCGAGCTCAAGGTCGCCGATGATGTTACGCAGCGTCGTCGCCGACAGGTTCTCGATAGCAACCATGGGATGCTCGATACCGTAGGTATACAGTTTGGGATCCGTTATCTGGAAGTAAATTACAGTGTCAATCTGCATGGTGACGTTATCCTTTGTGATAACGGGCTGGGGCGGGAAGTCTGCTACCTGTTCCTTGAGGGAGATGGTCTTTGCGACTCTTTCAAAGAAAGGGATCTTGACATGGATACCGGTTCCCCAGGTCGACTGATATTTGCCCAGGCGTTCGATTATCATGACCTTGCTCTGCTGGACGATGCGGATATTTCTCACGATTATGATAAGCGCAAGAAGTATGAGCACATAGATTACATATTCCATTTGTTATCTCCTTAAATTTAAATCATTATTTTACTTCTACTGCGGATGCGACTATGAGCTTAACGCCGTCGATGCGCTGCGCCGTTACAAGTGCACCCTCAGGAATCGTTTCATCGTCGTTTTCGCTCCTTGCCGTCCACGTTTTACCGTCAACATACACAGCGCCTGTACCTGCGATATTATCTATCGCCTCCGTCACGCGGCACTCCTTGCCGATAACAATATCGGCGTTGGTAGGCTCGATCTTGTTGTTAACGTATTTTTTGACCAGCGGTCTTGTGTAATACAATGTCACCGCCGAAACGATGAGAAACAGAACAATCTGAAGCCACACAGGCGCATTGAGCATAGCGCACAGCAAAGCTGCCAGTGAACCCGCCGCAAACCAGATGCACACAAGCCCGACCGTCACCGCCTCGACAATGAGGAAGAACACCATGGCGATCAGCCAGAACATAGTCATCGTCATTTCAAATGGCATTGCTTTCACCTCCATTACATCTTATTTTTTATTGTATTACATTTATCAATATTAATCAACAACAATTTGCTGACACAGCAGACATCAAAAGCATTTTCAGGCATTTTATGCGCATATGAATTAAATTCAAAGCAGCACACCACGATTCACGGCATTAGCACTTTACATTTGTGATGTGTTGATGTAAAATACTAATGTACAACCGAAGGAGGTTTGCTTATGAATAAGCTTAACAGAAAGCCCCGCAATCAGGATATGTATAAGGCGGTACT
Organism: uncultured Eubacteriales bacterium; assembly: GCA_900545805.1. Lineage (GTDB taxonomy): Bacteria > Bacillota > Clostridia > Oscillospirales > Oscillospiraceae > F23-B02. The sequence continues at coordinate 43,842 of URAL01000009.1, forward strand.
TACGCTCAAGACCGTTGAGGAGTGTATGGATTTCTTTGACGATCTGTGCACCGTTACGGAAATACAGGCTATGGAGCAGCGCTATCAGGTCGCCGTATGTCTCTCAAAGGGTATGATATATAACGACATTCTGGCCGAGACCGGCGCCTCCAGCGCAACGATAAGCCGAGTAAACCGCTCGCTGCAATACGGCAAGGGCGGCTACGAGATAGTCTTCGAGCGTCTGGCCGAGCAGCAGGATAAGGGCTGATGGCAGCTTCCTACGGCCCGCTGTCAATGTGGTACGATACGCTAACGGGAGATATTCCATACGGCGGCTTCGCCGATTTCTACAAGGCGCTGTTTGACTCAGACGGCGGTGAGTTCAAAACGCTTCTTGACCTGTGCTGCGGCACGGGAACGCTCACTGCGCTCATGGCGCGCCGCGGCTACGAGATGATTGCCGTCGACGCGTCGCCCGATATGCTCATGCAGGCATCAGGCAAGGCGGCAGACGCCGATATCATGCCGCTGTACCTTTGTCAGGACGCAGCCGAGCTTGATCTTTACGGCACGGTGGATGCTGCCTACTGCTCGCTCGACGGGATAAACTACATTCCGCCGGATAAGCTCGGACGGGTATTTGACAGGCTGCATCTTTTCGTGCGGCCTTACGGGCTTTTTATATTCGATATAAAAACACCGGAGAGCATGATGGCGCTCGACGGCGAAATATTCGTTGACGAGACGGACGAGGTGCTCTGCCTGTGGCGTGCGGATTTCTCCGAGGAGGAAAACGCCCTGCTGTACGGCATGGATCTTTTCTCACGCCGCGGCAAGCTGTGGCAGCGTGAGTGTGAGGAGCATATCGAATACGCTCACTCTCCGGAAATGCTCAAGGAGGCGCTTGAGGAGGCGGGCTTTGAGCAGGTGCGTTTTTTCACCGACTGTCCGCAGGGCGACCGGGGCAGGATGTTCGTATCGGCAAAGAACATCCGCAAAGAACATAAGTGAGGTTTAACTATGGACAGAATACTCAGAGCCACGGCCGGAGACGGCTTTATAAAAATGTCGGCAATCAGCGCAAAGGAAACGGTGCAGCATGCAAAGGACATACACAAATGCACACCGACAACGGCGGCGGCGCTCGGCAGGACGCTGTGCGCTGCGTCCATGCTCGGCAACATGATGAAGGAGGACGACGGCAGCCTCACGATACGCATAAACGGCGGCGGCCCGATCGGCAGCGTTATCGCAGTGTCCGACAGTGCGGGCTTCGTGCGCGGCTATGTTACAAATCCAGGTGTTGATCTCCCCTTAAGGCAGGACGGCAAGCTCAACGTCGGCGGAGCAGTCGGCAGGAACGGCATGATAACCGTCAGCCGCGATATCGGGCTCAAGGAGCCGTACATCGGCTCGACGCAGCTCGTTTCCGGCGAGATCGCCGAGGACCTGACGGCGTATATGCTTGAAAGCGAGCAGATACCGGCGTCCTGCGGTCTCGGCGTTTTGGTAGACACCGATCTGAGCATTAAATCTGCCGGAGGCTTCATCGTACAGCTAATGCCCGGTGCGCCCGATGAGCTTATTGACAGGCTCGAGGAGAACATTACCATGATGGACGCTCTGACGACAGTTTTGGCCGAGGACGGGCTCGAGGCCGTGCTTGAGCAGGTTCTCAAGGGACTGGAGCATCACATCGTCGGCGAGGATGTGATCGGCTATCGCTGCAAATGCAGCCGCGAGCGTGTGGCAGGCGCCATTCTCGGCATCGGCGAGAGCGAGCTTAAAAAGATGGTCGATGAGGGCAAGGATGTTGACGTCAGCTGCCAGTTCTGCGATACGGTGTATACTTTCACTCCGAAGGATATCGCCTCGCTTTTGGAGCAGGCAAAAAACGATTAAAAACTTCAAAATTGCTGTTGACAATCAGGGTCAGCTTTAGTATAATAAACAAGCCGCTGATGAGGGAGCATAGCTCAGCTGGTTAGAGCACCTGCCTTACAAGCAGGGGGTCACTGGTTCGAGTCCAGTTGTTCCCACCATATTTATCAGCACATGCCTCTGTAGCTCAGTAGGTAGAGCAGCGGACTGAAAATCCGCGTGTCGTTGGTTCAACTCCGACCGGAGGCACCATTTGCGGGCATAGCTCATCCGGTAGAGCGCCACCTTGCCAAGGTGGAGGTAGCGAGTTCGAGTCTCGTTGCCCGCTCCAAAAAAAGCGTTTGCAGGCTGTGTTATCAAAAGTCTGCAAACCGATAAGGCGTCATAGCCAAGTGGTAAGGCAGCGGACTGCAAATCCGCGATTCCCCGGTTCAAATCCGGGTGACGCCTCCAAAAAAGTCCGAACACAAAGTGTTCGGACTTTTTTGCTTGTTACCTGTTTCTTTTTCACTGTTACCTCCATGCTTGTAAAAAGCGCCCGATCTCCATTGTCATGCTTTGACCTGCGGCACATGCTGTAACGGTGCAAATTTTGCCGCGATTTTCTTTTTTACATAGAATTATCTTGACATTATTGCGGTTATAATTATAATGGTCTTGTAAGGTTGTTAAAAAAATAACCAATGTTTTAAAACAAGGAGGCAATTATAATGGATCGCAAAATAAGAGTCGTTCAGTACGGTGCCGGCAAGATGAGCCGCTATCTTATGCGCTATGTCATAGAGCATGACGGAGAGCTGGTCGGCGCATTCTGCCGCAACAAAGGCCACATAGGCAAAGATGTCTCCGAGATAATCGGCGGAGGCTTTCCACATGTCGGAGTCACCGTTGAAAATTCCTCAGACGCCGACAGGCGCATCGGTGAGCTCAAGCCCGACGTCTGCATAATCGCAACGCGAAGCACCGTTGCAGAGCTCGAGGACATTTTCACCATCTGCGCAAAGCACGGCGTCAATGCCATCACCACCTGTGAGGAGGCTCTGTATCCCTGGAACTCCTCCCCTGCCCTTACCGCGAAGCTCGACAAGCTCGCCAAGGAGGGCGGCTGCACACTCACCGGTGTGGGCTACTGTGACCTTTACTGGGGCACGATGGTCACGAACCTTGCCGGCTCCTCGCACAAAATCACGAAGATCGAGGGCAGCAGCTGGTACAATGTCGAGGACTACGGCGTTGCGCTCGCCGAGGGTCACGGCGCGGGACTTACGATAGACGAGTTCAACAAGACCATCGGCTGCTATAACGAAACTCCCTCGGATGAGATGAAGGAGCTTGTCGAAAGCGGCAAATACGTCCCCTCATATATGTGGAACCAGAACGGCTGGCTGTGCAGCAAGATGAACCTGCACGTCACCTCACAGACGCAGAAGTGCATCCCCTGCGTCGACAAGGAGGACCTCAAGTCCGAAACGCTGGGCATGGTCGTTAAGGCGGGCGATGCAACGGGCATGCGCGCCATTGTTACCACCGAGACCGAGGAGGGCATCACCCTCGTCACCGAGTGCGTCGGCAAGATCTACAATCCCGAGGAGACCGATAAAAACGTCTGGACTCTGCACGGTGAGCCCGAGACGACCTGCATCGTCAATCAGCCCGCGACGGTCGAGCTTACCTGCGCAACGCTCGTAAACCGCATCCCACAGCTCATCGATGCTCCTGCCGGCTATGTCACCACAGATCAGTTCCCGTACAATGAGTACATGGTTCACCCGATGAACTGCTATGTAAAAACCAAATAAAAATCAACAAGCTTTAACGGGCTGCCGTCATGTGACGGCAGCCCGTTAAGCATGTAAAAAGGGTGCGGCGTGGGAGAGCCGCACCCTAAACCTCCGTTTCCCCGGAGGGCGGAGGATGAACCTTTCATCCGCCCTTCAAAGTAAATCGGGGGCAACACTGACTTAAACTATACTAAAATTATTATACTATATTGTACTTCTTGAGCAGATCGACAACAACGTTGTTGGTCAGAGGCTCCTTGAGCATGCCGAGCAGCGGCATGATGGACGGGAGCAGGAACTCTGTCGGCTTCTTGCCGTCGAGCAGCTTGCTGGTCGCGTACAGCAGGTCACGGATATCATATACGGAGCCCCAAACCTCGGGAACGCCGCGATCGACATTGCACAGCGTGTAGACTGCTTCCATGCCGGTACGAATGGAGTACTCGGTGGTGAAAACGGTGTCACGCGGTGTATCGGCGAACTGGCCGACAAATGCGAGGTTGACCGAACCGTCGGGAACGACCTTGGGACGGTCGCCCTCTGCTCTGGGCATGAAGAAGGTGGTGACGTAAGGCATCATGCACGGAGTGGTGTTGCACTCGTTGGTCGCAAGATCCATGATCTGATCCTCGGGGATACCGATGTGGTACAGCCACTCGGCCGCGAGCTCGATGCCGGTGCACTGGTACATGGGCTTTTTGATGAAGTCGCCCTCATCGTCCCAGCAGTTGAGGCCGTAGACCCAGATCAGGCAGTGATCGGAGGGCTGCTCCTGGAACTGACCCTGACGGTTTATCGTCCAGCTTACGAGCCAGCTGGAGTCGCGGCATGTAACGATACCGCCGGTGACGACCTTGCCGGACAGAGGATCGCGCTTGCAGATCTTCTGGATGGCGTCGAGTATCTGCTTGTTTGCGGTGTCAACGGTCCAGGATTCCCAGGAGGTCTCCTTGATGCCGGCGAAGAACTTCTCGGGACGGCCGAATGCCGGATCCTGAGCGGCGATCTTCTTCCACATCTCGATGGAGGGGCCTTCGCCGTTTTTAACTGTGACGACGGGAGCATGGGTCTGATCGCCGTATGCTGAAGCGTCGCCCTGGCAGCCGTTGGTGCAGATTACGAGATCATCCTCGGTGAGGTCGATGACCTTCTCTACGCCGCTCTGGGTATACTCTATCTTCTTGGCTACCTTCTTCTCGGGGGTGCAGTCGCAGACGATATTGGTAACGGTCGTATCATAGAGGATTTTGCCGCCGTGGTCGGTGATGTACTTGCACATGGGCAGGATCATGGACTCATACTGATTGTAACGGGTGAAGCGCAGTGCACTCAGGTCGGGCAGACCGTCGATATGGTGGATGTAGCGCTGCAGGTACAGCTTCATCTCAAGTGCGGAATGCCATTTCTCGAATGCGAACATGGTCTGCCAGTAGGTCCAGAAGTTGGTCTCATAGAACTCATCGTCGAATATATCGTCGATCTTCTTATCCTCGAGGGACTTGTTGGTGGACATGAACAGCTTCAGCAGCTGAGTTGCCGCGCCGGGGGTAAGACCGTACTTTCTGTCGGTGTGTGCGTCCTGGCCCTGTTTTTCGGTGACGCGGCACAGAGAGAAGTTCGGATCCTCCTTATTCAGATGATAGTACTCGGAGAAAACTGTCTCGCCGGGGTTTATGATTGAGGGGATGGACTTGAACAGATCCCACATACACTCGAAGTGGTTATCCATCTCACGGCCGCCGCGCATGATGAAGCCCTTGGTAGCATCGTAGATGCCGTCGCAGGAGCCGCCTGCCAGAGGCAGATGCTCAAAAAGGGTGATGTGATCGCCGGGCATCTGAGCGTCGCGGATCAGGAAGCATGCAGCCGCAAGGCCGGCAAGACCGGTGCCGACTATATAAGCCGATTTCTTATCGATGCCTTCGGGCTTTTTCGGGGTAGCAAATGCCTCATAGTTACCACTGCTGTAATACATTATGATTCCTCCTAAAAATTTTATTTTGTCTGCATTTGATGCAGTAAGGTACGTTTTCGGAGCTTCAGCGCTTTTCAATGGCTCGCAGAGGGCATGCAAGATAGCACACTCCGCAGCCGGTACATCTGCTTTGGTCGATCAGCAGAGGCTTTTTCCCAGCGTCGATGCAGTTTACGGGGCATCTGGAATGACAGCCTCCGCAGCCGACGCATTTATCGCTGATAAAGTAAGTATCCACAGTGTTGTCCTCCGGTCTTGAGGTGCTGTGACGGCGGCTCCCCCCGCCGCCACAGCTAATAGGGGGAATAAGGTGTGAGAGACTATTGACCCGCGATCTCTTCGAGCGCATTGCAGTCAAGAATTATTATCTTTCCGCGGCCGGTCTCTATTATGCCAAGATCACGCAGCTTATCGATCTCGCGGCTGACGACGACACGTGTCGTGCCGAGGCTGTTTGCTATCTCCTCATGAGTTACGAGGATAGCGCTTGTTTTAAGTCTGCGGCTTTTTTCGATGAGCTCACGCGCAACGCAGTGCCGCAGATCGTTGAAAATATAGTAGGATATGTTGTTAAGTATCGCCTGCGCTGTCTTCGAGCAGGTTTCATAGATAAACAGCGCCATTTGCCAATCCTCGCGTGCAACCTCGCCGATATCAACTCGCTGCAAATACGCAAGCTGCGTTGCCGCATCGGATTGCAGGCATGGTATAACATCTGTATCAAGCGCGTTATCTACCGTCATTATGCTGAACGCGTCACCCTTTTTAAGATGAAAAAGGGTTATTTCTCTTCCCGCGTCGGACGCAAGGTAAACTCTCACGCCGCCCTCAAGCACAAAGACTATACCGTCCTTCTTGACCGTTTTGAAGATAACATGCTCCCCCTTTTTATAACTGCGGAAGATCGCGTTATCCTGAAGCTTTTGCTTGTGCCTTTCGCACAGCGATGCCCAAAACGGTATGCACTCGCTTATGCTGTGCTTCATTTTTATCACTCCTGCATCAAATATTTTTCTCCCACGGGCGCTTTTGTTATAGGTACTAACATTTACGTCCAAAAAAAATTGTGCGGAACTCTTTGTTCATTTGTTTGGATTTTATCAAATTACGAAAGTATTTCCGCATCTTTTGTTACTTAAATCATAAAATATTTAGCCATATTTAATAATTTGTATAAAACACATAAATTTAACTGTCGTTCTTTATGTAATTCGCAATAATCTCGGATGAGGTGCGCAAAGTTTCGACGGGATCAATGGCAAAATCCGTGCCGTCATATATGTTTGTTCCCGTATATGCGTTTATAAGGATCTGATAGATCATGTGTATGTCGACATCCGCACGTATCGAGCCGTCGGCTATTCCCTCGCGCAGCGCAATGAGCACCGGTATCGGTATCTCCTTATCGGTAAACTGCCAGAACACATCGCTTATGTTGAGCGCGGTCTCGATATTCTCCTCCATGGCGTAGCTGAGCATCTCGCGTGTATAGGCGTACCACTTGGGCATCTCGGTGTAGGCGTTTGTGTATTCTTCCATGCAGGCGACATACTTTTCAAAGCCTGTTTTGAGAGTCCTTATGCGAACCGTGTACCGCTCCATGAATTTTTCGTAAAACTGCGTGAGCGCGTCGCGCCACACGGCTATAACAAGCCCGTCCTTCGTACCGAAATAGCGATATACCGACATGGGCGTCAGTCCGGCCGCCTTTGCAATACGGTTGATGCTCGTGACCGCGACCCCGTCATCAATGAAAAGCTCCTGCGCGACCTCTATGACGCGCTGCCTGTTTTTGTCTCTTATCTGCTGCTTTGACATGTCTTGAATATCTCCGCCGTTCATATTGCAGGCTTTTGCCGCCGCACAGTCGATGCAAATGCCGCACCGAGCCTTATAAAATCATTATATTGGCCGCCCGAGGCCGTGTCAAGTGCCGGCGCGGCGGCGGAAAAGCAAATATTGCTATTGTAACTCCTATGAAAATGCTGTATGATTATAGCATGCAGAATAAGGGGGCATTAATATGAATTTCGGTCAGGCGATATCGAGCGTATTTAAAAACTACACAAATTTTAACGGCAGAGCTCGCCGCAGCGAGTTTTGGTTCTTTGAGCTGTTTAATTTTGTCATTTACCTCGCAGTCAGCGTCATTGACTACTTCGTCACAGGCGGCTCGGACACCTTAAGCTTCGTGGCGATTCTCTATTGGCTGTACTCTCTCGCTATCCTTGTCCCCTCGCTGGCTGTATCGTGGCGCAGGCTGCACGATATCGGCATGCCCGGTGTATATACACTGTTCCTGTTTGTCCCGCTCATCGGCTGGATCTTCCTGCTGGCATGGTGGGCAAAGGACAGCGATCCGGGTGAAAACAAATTTGGTTCGAATCCCAAGAGGCAGTACCGCTAAAGCTGGCATTAAATGAAAAAGCACTGGTCGGTGCTTTTTTTATGCTGTTTTTTCTTCCCGCCCTTTAAATAATTAAGCAGGTATTTATTATTGCCTCGGAAATGATCTTGTGATAAACTGTTAAAATAATTATTGAGGTGATGCTATGTATGAGCTAATTCAGGTTTCAAATAATTCATATTATGTTAACTGTCCTGCCAAGATAGGACTGTACCGCTGCGAGGATAACGGCGTTTATCTCATCGACAGCGGCAACGATAAGGAGGCCGGGCGCAAGGTCAGGCAGATACTTGATAAAAACGGCTGGACTCTGCGCGCGATACTCGTCACGCACTCAAACGCCGATCACATCGGCGGCTGTAGGTATCTTCAGGCGCAGACCGGCTGCGCGATCTATGCCCCAGGCATCGAGTGCGACTTTACGCGCCACACGCTGCTTGAGCCCTCGTTTTTATACGGCGGCTATCCCCCTAAGGCGCTGCGGCACAAATTCCTCATGGCGCAGAGCGCCGACGCACGGGAGCTGACCGCGGATACTCTGCCCGAGGGCTTTGAGAGCATTCCCCTTCCGGGCCACTTTTTCGATATGGCGGGCTTGCGCACTCCGGACAACGTCGTGTTCCTCGCCGACTGCCTTTCGAGCCGTGAGACTCTTGAAAAATACCGCATCGGCTTTATCTACGACGTACAGGCGTATATTGACACTCTCGAAAAGGTAAAGGAGCTCGAAGCGAGCTGCTTTGTACCCGCACACGCGGCGGTGTGCGAGGATGTGCGCGAGATAGCGCAGTATAATATCGACACCGTGCGCGAGATAGCGGATCGCATCGTTTCCGTATGCTCAGAGCCGCAAAGCTTTGAGATTATACTAAAGCGCCTGTTTGACGAATATTCGCTTGAGCTCAGCCTTGAGCAGTACGCCCTTGTCGGCAGCACGGTGCGCTCGTATCTTGCGTATCTGCTGGATAAGGGCAGGCTCTGCGTCAAATGCGAGAACAACATGCTGCTGTGGGAGGCTGCCGATTAAGCCGTGGATATCTCTTTTATTCAGTTTCTCATCGTCTGTCCGCTCGTTTTCCTCGCCGGCTTTGTCGATGCCGTCGCGGGCGGCGGCGGGCTGATATCTCTCCCGGCGTATCTCATCGCAGGCTTTCCCGTCCACTTCGCCATCGGAACGAACAAGATAAGCTCCGCCATGGGCACGACGCTCACGACCGTGCGATACACAAAGAGCGGCTTTATCCCGTGGAAGCAGGCGGTATTCTGCGTCGCCTTCGCGCTTTCGGGCTCCGCCTGCGGCGCAAACCTCGCGCTGCTCATAGGCGACCGCATATTCAAGATAATAATGCTTGTCATCCTGCCGCTCACGGGCGCATATGTCATGCGCGGCAAGGCGCTCAATGCGGAGTTTGAGCCGTACTCAAAGCTCAAGACCACGCTCCTCGGCTGCGCCATCGCGTTTTTCATCGGCGCATACGACGGCTTTTACGGGCCGGGCACGGGCACATTCCTCATCCTGCTGCTCACGGCGCTCGCGCACATGCCGGTAACCGAGGCAAACGGCGTGAGCAAGGCGATAAACCTTGCTACGAACATATCCGCGCTCATTGTTTTCATAATAAACGGCAAGGTCATTTTCGCCGTCGGCCTCGTCGCCGGACTGTTCTCCATAGCCGGCAACTGGCTCGGCTCGAGCTTCTTCAAGAAGGCCGGCAGCAGGGCCGTAAAGCCCATCATGATAACAGTCCTCGTCATCTTCTTCGTCAAAGTGCTGTACGAGGTCATCGGAGCATAAAAATCCGGAGCTGAGCTCCGGATTTTCGAGACTGTCAAAAGGCCTATGCTGCTGAGTAATACAACCGCGCAGCGGGGGAGCTTGAGGGGTAGCGAAGCGGCGGCGCGGGAGTGAAT
>URAL01000010.1 GCA_900545805.1 uncultured Eubacteriales bacterium
TGACGAGCGTAGCGAGATTTTTCGTGAAGCGTAAGCTTCACAAAAAATGTGGCGTTTTTGAAGCGCATCAAAAAAGTCCGTGACTTTTTTGATACGCTGAAAAAGCGGTATCTGTTAAGATGCCGCTTTTTCTGTTGACTTTTAAAAATCTCATACTATAATTGTGGGGCATTGAATATCGGAGGGTAAAGCGATGAATGAAATTTTTGTGGTGGGACACCGCAACCCGGACACCGACTCGATCGTCGCGGCGATGAGCTACGCCGCGCTGCGAAACGCGCTCGGCGACAGGGAGTATACGGCGGCCTGCCTCGGACATATAAGCGACGAGACGCAGCGTATGCTCGATAAGTTCGGCTTCGAGCCGCCGCGTCAGATAAATGACGTGCGCACGCAGGTGCGCGATCTCGATTTCGATACGCCCCCTGCGCTCAACTCCTCGGTAACGATGAGCAGAGCCTGGTCAATGATGCGCGAGGAGAAGATATCCGTCATCCCCGTCATAAACGAGGACGGAACGCTCTACGGAACGCTATCGGCGGGAGATATTGCGTCGTACAGTCTGCTGACGATCATCGACCCGCACATTGACAATGTTCCGCTTTATAATATTCTGAGCGTGCTTGAGGGCAAGGTGCTCAACGAGGACGCGGAGCTTTACGACTGCATCTCCGGCAACGTCGCCATAGCGCTGCCGCAAAGCTGCGAGACGCTTTTATTCAATGACCCCGACAGCATAGTTTTGTGCGGCGATCAGCCGGACATGGTCGAGCGTGCGCTCACTCTCGGCGTGAACTGCATCATCCTGTGCCAGACCGAGGCGAAAAAGCAGTGGCTCGAAAACGCGGGGCGGACGTGCATCATATCAACGCCCTTTGACGCGGCGCGTGTCGCAAAGCTCATCTATCAGGCGATCCCCATTTCCCGCCCATGCCACACGGAGGATACGATCTGCTTTCACCTGAGCGATTACATCGACGATGTGCGCGAGGAGGTCTTAAAAAGCCGCTATCGCTGCTATCCCGTGCTCGACGAGAACGAAAAGGTCGTCGGCACACTGTCGAGATACCATCTGCTGCGTCCGCGCAGAAAGCGCGTCGTTCTGGTCGATCACAACGAAAAATCGCAGGCCGTTGCAGGACTTGAGCAGGCGGAAATATTGGAGATAATCGACCATCACCGCCTTGCCGATATCCAGACCGCGCAGCCTATCCGAATGCGCAACGAGCCCGTCGGCAGCACGACGACGATAATCTGCGGTATGTATCAGGAGCACGGTGTCATGCCCTCTCCGGCGATGGCGGGGCTTATGGCGGCGGCGATACTGTCCGATACCGTCATGTTCAAATCGCCCACCTGCACAAAGCGTGATATCGCTCTTGCCGAGCGCATGGCGCGCATAGCGAACGTCTCGCTCGACGCGCTGGGCAAGGAGCTGTTCTCCGGCTCGTCCGAGGCAAAGCCCGTGTCCGAGCTCATACGCTCGGACTTCAAGGAATTCCACATCTCCGGTCAGATCCTCGGCGTCGGTCAGATAACGACGCTCGACTCGGTCAAAATGCTTGAGCGGCGTGAGGAGTTTATGGATGAAATGCGCCGGATGAAGAAAGACCACGGTTACGATATGGTCATCCTCATGCTCACCGACGTCCTGCTTGAGGGAACGCAGCTTTTGTATGTCGGCAGCGACGATACCATCCGCCGCGCCTTTTCCGCAGAGCCGAAGGAGAATATGCTTTTCCTTCCCGGCGTAATGAGCCGCAAAAAGCAGATCATACCGATGCTCACGGCCTTGTGGGGCTAATTTGAACGGCCAAAATGCGCCCATGCTGCCCAAAAGGGCTTGGAAATACACAAAGTATGTCCGTCGCCCTTTTGGATTGCCTGAACGCATTTTATCTCGTTCAAAGGACGGTGATGGTTTATTTGCTGAAAGCCTTTAGCGCAAATCGGCGAATTTTGTTGAAAAGCGGCAATTGACAACAAGCTTTCGGGTGAGTATAATTTACTCATCTTTAAGGAAAGCGAGGATACGGAAATGACTGAACGCAATGCTGCTATGATAAATTGTTCCGTGTCCGAGTCTGTCCGCAGTGCATCCATGTCTTTTGACGCAGTACGATTTTATTCGTACTGCGCTTTTTATTATTACGGCCGGGGCAATGCCGCAGAGCAAGGGACGTAACAATGCACGCATAAAAGCCGCGCTTAAAAAGCGCGAATATTTGTCATTGAATGCGGTCCCTTTGCAGGGGATCGCATATTTTTATTGAAAACACAGAGGTATCGATATGAACGAACTTGAAGCAGCAAGAAATGAGATAAGCCGAATCGATAAGGAAATGGCGAAGCTTTTCGAGCAGCGTATGCACGCCGCCGCCGCGATCGCCGGGTATAAAAAGCAGCACGGCCTGTCGGTCAAGGATCCCGTGCGCGAAAAGGAGCTTATCGACCGCAACCGTGCGCTTATTGAAAGCGCCGATATCGAGTCATACTATGTGCAGTTTCTGAAAAAGACCATCGAGCTGTCGTGCGAGTATCAGTCGAAGCTCTTAAACGGAATGAAGGTCACCTACTGCGGCGTCGAGGGCGCGTTTGCGCATATGGCGGCAAAGCGCATGTTCCCGGAGGCCGGGCTTGTGCCGTATTCAGATTTCGGAGACGCCTACGAGGCCGTCGAGCGCGGCGAATACGACTGCGTGGTGCTGCCGCTTGAAAACAGCGCCGCCGGTGAGGTCGGAACGGTCATGGATCTCATCTTCTCGGGCGACCTGTTTGTAAATCAGGTTGTTGATCTCCCGATAGAGCACAATCTGCTCGGCACCGAAGATGCGACGATAGACAGCGTTAAGACCGTTATAAGCCATCCGCAGGCGCTCGAGCAGTGCGGCGAATATATCCGCGCACACGGCTTTGAGACCGAGACGTTTTCAAACACGGCGCTTGCCGCGCAGTACGTCAGGGAGAAAAACGATGCGGCGATCGCGGCGATAGCCTCGGATGAGACCAGTGAGGTGTTCGGCCTCAAGCTCATAGACAAGGTCATTAACGACAGCAAAACGAACACGACGCGCTTCGCCGCGCTCTCGCGTGCGCAGAACCGCCCGGCGGGCATGTCAAGCCGCGCCGAGGAGAATTTCATCCTTGTGTTCACCGTCAAAAACGAGGCCGGAGCTCTTGCACAGACGCTCAACATCATCGGCGCACACGGCTTCAATATGCGAAATCTCCGCTCACGGCCGATGAAGGGCCTCCAGTGGAACTACTTCTTCTACATCGAGGCCGAGGGCAACGTAAACAACGAAAACGGCAGGGATATGCTCCGCGAGCTGTCGGCGGTATGCGCAAAGCTCAAGCTTGTCGGCACCTACTACTCAAATCTGAAAATCGGAGAGTGACTTTACATGATCGTCCCCGTAAAAACCGACACATGGGATTATGATATAGTGCTCGAGCCCGGCGCAATCGAAAAGGCCGGAGAGCTTTTGGATTTAAACCGCCGCACGCTTATCGTGACCGACAGCGGAGTGCCCGTCCGGTACGCCGAGACGGTTGCCGCGCAGTGCAAGGATGCAGTGATAGTAACTATCCCGCAGGGCGAGCAGAGCAAGTGCTTCGATGAATTCAAGCATCTCTTGCAGGAAATGCTGGACGCTTCATTTACGAGAAGCGACTGCGTCGTCGCCGTCGGCGGAGGTGTCGTCGGCGACCTGAGCGGCTTTGCCGCATCCTGCTATATGCGCGGCGTGGATTTTTACAATATCCCGACCACGCTCCTGTCGCAGGTCGATTCGTCCATCGGCGGAAAGACGGCGATAGACTTCGGCGGCGTAAAGAACATCGTCGGCGCGTTTTACCAGCCGAAAAAGGTCGTCATCGACCCCAAGGTGCTCGAAACGCTCTCGCGCCGCCAGCTCATGGCAGGACTTGCCGAGGCGATAAAAATGGCCGCGACGAACGATGCAGAGCTTTTCTCGCTCATAGAGCGCAGTGCAGACCTTACGGCCGATCTGCCGGAGATAATCTACCGTGCGCTTATGATAAAAAAGAGCGTCGTCGAGCAAGATCCGCGCGAGACGGGACTGAGAAAGGTGCTCAATTTCGGCCACACGATAGGCCACGCGGTCGAGAGCTTCAACGCAGGACGGCTCCTGCACGGCGAGTGCATCGCGCTCGGAATGATACCGATGAGCGGCGAAAACGCGGCAATGAGAATAAGAGCAGTGCTTAAAAAATACGGTCTGCCGACTGAAATCGAGCAGACGGCGGACGAGCTTGTGCCCTTTTTGAAGCACGATAAGAAAACGGGAAAGGACGGCATATCGGCGGTCGTCGTCGATGAGATCGGCAAGTTTCGCCTCTGCCGCATGAGCGCCGGCGAGATACTCTCGCGTCTGGAGGGAGCGAAATGAAAAACAGCTTCGGTCAAAGCGTCTGTCTGACTCTTTTCGGTGAAAGCCACGGCGCGGCGGTGGGCTGTGTCATCGACGGGCTTGCGCCGGGTATAAAAATCGACGAGGACTTCATCGCACGGCAGCTGACGCGCCGCCGCCCGTCCTCGGCGATAGATACGCCCCGGCAGGAAAAGGACGAGTTTAAGATAATAAGCGGCGCATTTGACGGCAAAACGACCGGAACGCCGCTGTGCATAGTCATCCCCAATGAGAATACGCGCAGCAGCGACTATGACTACGGCCCGGCGCGCCCGTCGCACGCGGACTATTCAGCGTATTGCAAATACCACGGCTATGAGGATTTTCGCGGCGGAGGGCATTTTTCCGGAAGGATAACCGCGGCACTCGTCGCGGCAGGAGGCGTGCTCATCCCGGCGCTCGAGGGCATAGGCATAAGCCTTGCGACGCATATTTATAAATGCGCGGGAGTTTCCGACCGTGCGTTCGGAGAAGACCTTGCGGGCGATATAAAAGAACTTTCCGAAAAAAGCTTTCCCGTTTTGGATGATACCAGCGGCGAGGAGATGACGCGGCGCATACTTCAGGCGCGGGAGGCTGCCGACAGCGTCGGAGGCGTGACGGAAACAGTCATATGCGGCGCTCCGGCCGGAGTCGGCGAGCCGTGGTTTGACAGCGTTGAGAGCGTTATATCCCACGCTGTGTTCTCGCTCGGCGGGGTAAAGGGAATAGAGTTCGGCGCGGGCTTTGCCGTCGCTGATATGCGCGGAAGCCGGTGCAACGACCCGTTCAGGGTCGAGGACGGGAAAATAATAACGACTACAAACAATAACGGCGGCGTCAACGGCGGCATAACAAACGGTATGCCCATCGTTTTCCGCTGTGCGGTAAAGCCCACGCCGTCGATAGCAAGGCCGCAGGACACGGTGGACTTCATAAAAAATGAAAACACCCGGCTGAGCATACACGGGCGGCACGATCCGGCGATAATCCGCAGGATATGCCCGGTGCTTGACAGCGTCGCGGCACTGTGCATTGCAGATATGCTCAGTGCTCGATACGGCACGGATGTGCTGACGAAAGGAGCCGACGAAAGATGAAATACGGACTTATAGGCGAGCATCTTAAGCACAGCTATTCCTGCGAGATCCACGCGCAGATAGCCGATTACGAATATGAGCTGCACGAAATTCCGCCCTCCGGGCTCGGCGGGTTTCTGAAAAAGCGTGAGTTTAACGCGATAAACGTGACGATACCCTATAAGCAGGACGTTATTCCGTATCTTGACGAGATATCCGATACGGCAAAGCGCATAGGCGCGGTGAACACCATCGTAAACCGAAACGGCAGGCTCTATGGCGACAACACCGATTTTGCCGGCATGCTTGCGCTTGCAAAGCACATAGGCGTCGATATGAAGGGCAGGAAGGTCCTCATCCTCGGCACGGGAGGAGCTTCAAAGACCGGCCATGCGCTGGCGGAATATATGGGTGCGCAGAGCGTTTTCTACGTCTCGCACAGCGGGAAAGACGGCAGCATAACTTACGAGCAGGCCGTCACCGAGCACAGCGACGCGCAGATAATCATAAATGCAACGCCAGTGGGTATGTTTCCGAAGCAGGACGGCAGACCCATCGACATTTCGGCGTTTCCGAAGCTCGAGGGCGTTATTGACGCGATATATAATCCTCTGCGCACGAATCTGATCCTTGACGCGCAGGAGAGAGGCATCCCGGCCGAGGGCGGACTTTATATGCTCTCGGCGCAGGCGGTGCACGCGTCGGCGGTGTTTCGGGATATCCCGCTCGATGAAAGCCTTGTAGACAAGGCATTTAAGAGCGTCAAAAACGATAAGCAGAGCATCGTCCTCATCGGTATGCCCTCGAGCGGCAAAACGACCGTCGGCAGAATTCTCGCCGAAAAATGCGGAAAGCAGCTTGCGGATACGGACGAATATATAGTCAGGAAGATCGGCATGCCCATATCGGATTTCTTCGCAAAGCACGGCGAGGCGGAGTTCAGAAAGATAGAAAAGGAAACGGTGGCCGAGCTTTCGGCAACGGGCGGCAGGATCATAGCGACCGGCGGCGGCGCGGTGCTCGATGCGGAAAATGTGCGCGCACTCAAGCAGAACGGAGTTCTCGTTTTCCTCGACCGCAGACCGGAAAACCTCATCGCAACCGACGACAGGCCGCTTGCCTCGCGCCGCAGTGCGCTTGAAAAGCTCTATGCCGAGCGATATGATATATACTGCGCCGCGGCGGAGCTGCACATTGACGCCAATACCACGCCCGAAGCGGAGGCAGACGCAATATTAAAGGAGCTTGCAAAATGAAAATTCTTGTTCTCAACGGGCCTAATATCAACATTCTCGGCATCAGAGAGCCGGAGATATACGGCAGACAAAGCTATAAGGATCTGCTCAAAATGATAAGCGGACACGCAGAGGAGAAGGGCGTTACGGTCGAGTTTTACCAGTCAAACCATGAGGGAGACCTCGTTGACGCCATACAGAGGGCGTACTTTGACGGCATTGACGGCATCGTGTTCAACCCCGCGGCGTACACGCACACCTCCGTAGCGATAGCGGACGCGGTAAAGGGCATCGGTATACCGACAGCGGAGGTGCACATATCCGAGGTGTCCGAGCGCGAGGCCTTCAGGCAGACAAGCTACATCCGCAGCGTCGCGGTAAAGACTGTCTGCGGCCATGGCCTTGCAGGCTACAACGAGGCGCTTGATTTTCTTGTTGATTACATCGGAGAGAAAAATGAAGCTTAAAATAAGCCCGTCGCGGCTTTGCGGCGAGGTAAAGGCGCCGCCGTCGAAAAGCTATGCCCACCGCTGTCTGATCTGTGCCGCCCTTGCCGGGGGCGAAAGCCGCATAATCGGCATTTCAGACAGCGAGGACATGCTCGCAACGCTCGACTGCGTTGAGGCTCTCGGCGCGAGATACGATAAATGCGGCGACACGGTGACGATCACCGGCAGGCGCGGCAAAACGCCCGAGGGCGCCGTTCTGCGCTGCCGCGAAAGCGGGAGCACGCTGCGCTTTATGATACCCATTGCGCTCACGGGCGCGAGGGTACGCTTTGAGGGCACTCCACGGCTTTTGGAGCGCGGGATCGGCATATACGAGGATATGCTCGGCTGTAAGGGCATCAAGATAAAAAAGGACGAGGGCGGTATTGAGCTCTGCGGCGCACTGACGGCGGGGGAGTATGTCCTGCGCGGTGATGTGAGCAGTCAGTTCGTGTCCGGCCTGCTGTTTGCGCTGCCTACGCTTTCCGGCGACAGCGTGATAAAAGTCCTGCCGCCGGTCGAGAGCAGGGCGTATATAGATATAACGCTCGGCGTTCTGCGCTCGTTCGGCATCGAGATAAGCGAGCCCGAGCCGAACATCTTCACTGTCCGCGGCGGACAGAGATATGAAGCCGGAGAAAAAACCGTCGAGGGCGACTGGTCCAACGCCGCGGCGCTTGAGGCGTTTAATTTCACCGGCGGCAGCGTTAAGGTAACGGGGCTTAATAACAGCAGCATTCAGGGCGACAGGGTATGCCTTGAATATTTTGAAAGGCTCAAGGCTCCGGGGGCGCGGCTCGACATCTCAAGCTGCCCCGATCTCGGCCCCGTGCTGTTTGCGCTTTGCGCGGCATTGGGACACGGAGGCGTGTTCACGGGAACGCGCCGGCTGAGGATAAAGGAAAGCGACAGAGCCGCCGTCATGGCGCAGACGCTAAAAGCCTTCGGCATTGAAACGGAGCTTTACGACAACGAAGTCATAATAAAGCCGGGCGCGCTCAAGGCGCCGGCAGGCACGCTCCCGGCGCACAACGATCACCGCATCGTAATGGCGGAAGCTCTTTTGTGCAGCATAACGGGCGGCATTATCGACGGCGTGCAGGCCGTGCGCAAGAGCTATCCGAATTACTTTGCAGATCTCGGCTCACTCGGTTTGGAGGCAGAAGATGAAGCTTGATAAAAACACAAAAATACTTATACTCGGCCTCGGCCTCATGGGAGGCAGCTACGCGCAGTCGCTGACTGCTCACGGCTTTGAGGTCGGCGCGATAGCCCGCCGGCAGGAGACGATAGATTACGCCCTGCGCGAGGGAATAATAAAAAGCGGCAGAGCGGATATCGACCCCGGATACATCGCGCAGTTCGATCTGCTCATTTTCGCAATGTACCCGCATGCGTTCGTCGAGTGGATCGAGAGCTATCAGCAGTATATAAAGCCCAATGCGCTTATCACCGACGTGACGGGCGTAAAGTGCAGTATAATCTATAAAATTCAGGGCATGCTGCGGCCCGATCTTGAGTTTGTCGGCGCACACCCCATGGCCGGCCGCGAATGCAGCGGCGTTGAAAACGCACGCATGGAGATATTCGAGGGCGCAAACTACATTGTTACGCCCACGGACAAGAACACACCCGAGGCTGTTGAGACATGCAGGGAGCTCGGAAGGATTATGGGCTTTCGCATGATTGCCGAGCTCACGCCGGAAAAGCACGACGAGATGATAGGCTTTCTGTCTCAGCTTGCCCACTGCATCGCGGTCTCGCTCATGGTGTGCAAGGACTCAAAGCACCTTGTAGATTATACGGGCGACTCATTCCGCGATCTTACGCGCATAGCAAAGATAAACGACGAGATGTGGAGCGAGCTTTTTTTGTTGAACCGCGATGAGCTTGTGCGCCAGATGGATCTTTTCAGCGAAAAGTTTGAGCTTTTGCGAAACAGCATAGCGTCCGGCGACCGAGAGACCATCCGCGAGATGATGCGCCTTTCCACGGAGCGCAGAAAGTACTTTGACGTAAAAAAAGAGGATAATAAGTCATGAACATGGAATTTAAGAGGAAAATGCCGACGCCGCAGGCGATAAAGGAAATGTACCCCATAACCCCGGAGCTTGCCGCGAGAAAAAAGGCGACGGATATTAAGCTCAGAAAAATATTCAGCGGCGAGGATGACAGGCTGCTGCTCGTCATCGGCCCCTGCTCGGCCGACCGTGAGGACTCTGTGCTCGATTACATTTCGCGTCTGCGCCTCGTTCAGGAGAAGGTAGAGGACAAGATACTGATCGTTCCGCGTGTTTACACCAACAAGCCCCGCACGACCGGCGACGGCTACAAGGGCATGCTCCATCAGCCCGACCCCAACAGCTCGCCGGATATGCTGCGCGGCCTGATCGCTATCCGCAAGATGCATATGAAGGTGCTCTCGGAGACCGGCTTTTCCTGCGCAGACGAGATGCTGTATCCGGAAAATCACCACTACCTGTCGGATATGCTCAGCTATGTCGCCGTCGGTGCAAGGTCTGTTGAAAACCAGCTGCACAGGCTCACGGCCAGCGGACTTGACCTGCCTGTCGGCATGAAAAACCCCACAAGCGGCGACCTTTCCGTCATGATGAACTCCATCACCGCCGCCCAGCATCCGCATACCTTCGTTTATTCCAACTGGGAGGTGCAAAGCAAGGGCAATCCTCTTGCGCATGCTATCCTGCGCGGCTCGTCCAATAAGCACGGCAGAACTATACCCAACTACCACTACGAGGACATTAAGCTCCTGTGCGAGCTCTATGCTAAAAGCGGCCTTAAAAACCCGGCGGTCGTTATTGACACGAACCACTCTAACTCAGGCAAGCAGTGGGACGAGCAGCCGCGCATCGCAAAGGAGATACTCCACAGCACGCGCCACTCAAACGATATACTCCGTCTCGTCAAGGGTCTCATGATAGAGTCCTACATCGAAGACGGCAATCAGAAGCCCGACGGCGGAATTTACGGCAAGAGCATAACAGACGCCTGCCTCGGCTGGGATAAGACCGAAAGGCTCATCTACGAGCTGGCAGAGCTGAGATAAAACAGTAACACACGAACAAAAGAAAGGAGAATCACCATGATTGTAAGGAAAATGCTCGCACTCGGCAAAAGCGCTTCGGCAATACGCACCATCGCGGCATACGGCGATAAGCGCCGCAGCGAGATCGGCAGCGAAAATGTTTTTGACTTCAGCATCGGAAACCCCAGCGTGCCCGCGCCGGATAAGGTGAAGAACACGCTCATTGAGCTTCTCCGAAGCGAGGAGAGCCTTGCCCTTCACGGCTACACCGCCTCCCCCGGCGCTATGGCAGCGCGAAAGGCGGTCGCCGCGCAGGAGAGCAAAAGAGCCGGCTATGAGATACCTTCCGACAGCATCTACCTCACCTGCGGCGCGGCCTCGTCGCTGTCGATAGTCATGTCGGCGCTCGTCAGTGAGGGCGAGAAGGTCGCGGTTCTGGCGCCGTTTTTTCCGGAGTACAGGGTATTTGCCGAAAATGCGGGCGCGGAGCTGATAGTCGTGCCGCCCGCGGGCGACGATATGCAGCCGTTTATGGCGGCCTTTGAAAACGCCGTCGAGCAGGGCGTCGCGGCGGTGATCATCAATTCACCGAACAACCCCTCCGGCGCCATACTCAGCGAGCAGACCCTGAGGGTCATGGCGAAGATACTCAAGGTCGCCGAGGAGGAGCAGGGCAGGAGCATTTATCTTGTATCCGACGAGCCCTACCGCGAGCTTGTCTACGGCGATGTTACCGTTCCCTTCGTTCCGAATATCTATCACAACACCCTTGTCTGCTATTCCTACTCCAAGAGCTTATCCCTGCCCGGAGAGCGCATCGGATACATCATGGTGCCGCCCTGCGTAAAGGACAGCGGCGACGTTTTTGCTGCCGTTTGCGGCGCGGGCAGAGCGCTCGGCTATGTCTGTGCGCCGAGCCTTATGCAGCACATGCTCGCAAAATGCGCCGACGTCCGGCCGGATATCACGAGCTACGCCAAAAACCGCGATACGCTCTACGATGCGCTCAGCTCCATGGGCTTTGCCTGCGTAAAGCCGGACGGCGCGTTTTATCTGTTTATAAAAGCGCCCGGGGGTGACAGTGCGTCCGAGTTCTGCGAGAAGGCAAAGGGCTTCGAGATACTTCTCGTCCCGTCGGACAGCTTCGGCGTCGAGGGCTATGCCCGCCTTGCCTACTGTGTCTCCGAAAAGACCGTCGAGGCTTCGCTTCCGGCGTTCAAAAAGCTCGCTGAAGCTTACGGCCTGTAAAGCAAAATGAAATGAAAACGCTCCGTATGGATTTCCATACGGAGCTGTTTTTTCGTCGGCTTGTATATCACAGATATCTGAATATCTCGCTGCCGCGGGTGTTTATCCATTTAAGCTCAAGCACTGATAAAACGGTGAGCACGGCGATCGCAAGAGCCAGAAACGCGGCAGAGCCGAGCTTTGCGTACAGCAGATAATAAGCCGCACCGAGAACAGCAGCGATGGCCCAGCCGCCGAGCATCGCAATGAGAATGCCGATACTCTGCTTGACGGCGACGGCCTCGGTCTGCCAGCTGAGGTTCGGCTTTTTGAGATTTACGACGAGGCCGAAGGCAGCGACGGACAGCGTGAAAACCGGCGGCAAAATGACACACAGGACTCCGGTCACGAGGTCGGGGCGCAGCAGGATGCAGACACAGGCAGAGCAGAACAGCTCCGGGATAACGGTCAGCAGCATGTGGAGCCTGAGCTTTGCATGCAAAACCTCCTGCGGCCTTACCGGCAGCGACTGCGCTATCCACAGGCTCTTGCCCTCAAGGGATATAGAGGGCGCCGTGAGGTCGTTCATAGCGCCTATGACGCATATGCCGACGGCCATCATGACGGTGAGAAAACCGTCGGGGAAGGGGAGCATGTCAGCGAGCGCAACGAGGTCCTGCCCCTTTATGAGCAGCACCGCTCCGGCGATGATAAGTATGGGAGTGCCGAGGGCGCAGTTGAGCATGTACGTCGGGCTTGCGAGAAGACGCGAGAACTCACGGTGCAGCAGGGCGGACGATGCGCTGCGCATTTTTGCCGTCTGTGCGCGGTATTCGCGCCTTGCGACCCTGTCGGAGGTCGTTGCGATCCTGATAAAGCTGTGCGCGAGAATGCGGTAGGTGATGATAAAGAGGATTACGACCGCGAGCGTCAAATACAGCATCGAAAGCAGTCCGCCCCGGCCGCAATCGCCGATGATGTACAGGATATGGGCCGAGTCCATGATCTTTTCACCGACGGTGAGGGCGTTAACTATAAGCTCCTGAAGCAGCTCGTAGGCGTTAAAGCAGACAAAGTAGTAAAGCCCGAAGAACACGAGCGAGAGGATGACGACTATAAGAGACCTGCTCTTGAGGTGCACGCTTATTTTCGCGACCACCCAGCCGAGAAGGCAGGAGAGAATAAAGACAAATACGCTCACGAGCACCGTCAGCAGCAGACTGCCGACAACGCCTTCGACAGCCGGATGCGCGACGACGAAATATACTATGACGGCGGGCAGCATGACGACGGCGCTGAACATAAGCCCCATGAGGTAAACGCCCGTAAGACGCGAGATGAGGACATACCTCGTCGGGATCGGCAGCGAGAGCATAAGATCGTTGTCCCTGGCCTTGTAAAGGCTCGAATAGGTGTTGAAAACGCCGCCGAACACACCTAAAAACAGTGCTATGAGAGTCATCATGTCGAAATACAGCCAGTCGAGCCCCATGCCGACAAACGGGGCGCACAGCATGACAGACAGCATCGTGAAGATACCGCCCATGATGACGATCATCAAAAGCGCGTATAGCACGATCAGCAGTATGCTCGTGCCCTTCGAGCGAACCCTGCCCTTTTTGCGGTCGTAGAAAAAGCTGCTGTTGAGCTCGTAGAGCTGCTTTCTCAAAAGGATCTTCAGCATGACTCATCCTCCAGCTCAAGGAACACTTCCTCAAGACTGTCGTCGCCCTTGACCTCGGCCATGGTGCCCGAGCGGATGAGCTTGCCGCCCTTTATGATGGCGACCTGGTCGCAGAGCTTTTCGGCGACCTCAAGAACGTGGGTCGAGAAGAAGATAGCGCCGCCTTCGTCGCACAGCTCGCGCATCATGCCCTTTAGAATGTGCGCTGCCTTCGGGTCGAGACCGACGAAGGGCTCGTCCATGATGATGAGCTTCGGCGAGTGCAGCCACGCGGAAATGATGGCAAGCTTCTGCTTCATGCCGTGAGAGTAGGCTGATACAGGCTGAGCGAGATCCTTTGTCAGCTCAAAGAGCCCGGCGTATTTTTCGATGCGCTCCTTACGAGCCTCGGGGCTCACGCCGAAGATGTCGGCGATGAAATTGAGGTACTTTATGCCCGTCATGTACTCGTACAGGTCGGGATTGTCGGGGATGTAGGCAAGCGCACGCTTGCAGGCGATGGGATCGTCCTTTATCGACTTGCCGTCAATAAGTATCTCGCCCTTGTCAAAGTCGAGAATGCCGACCGCGGCCTTGAGGGTCGTTGTCTTGCCCGCACCGTTGTGGCCTATAAAGCCGTAGATCGTTCCGGGCGCGATGTGCAGGCTGAGATCGTCCACGGCCGTCTTTTCGCCGTAGCATTTTGTAAGTCCTTTAATTTCGAGCATGTTTCTGCCTCCTTTATTGTTTATCTGTCTCCGTACCGTGGCCGGCACAGCACGTTTATGAGAACATAGACTGCCGTTACAAGCACGACCGAGCCGGCAAGAATGAGATACATCGCGCCCTGAGATACGGCCTTTCCGAAGAAATATATGTTGCAGTCTATGCTGTTGCGTATTGCGTCGAGCACCTGCACGGGTACGCCGCTTTCGCCCATTTCACCGAGCGCACCGCGCATCCAGTGGTTGTGCAGAAGGCTCGTGGCGTAGGTGCCGGGAAGGAAGGACAAAACCTTCTGCAGACCGTCGGGGAAGTTTGCTATCGGCATGTATGCTCCGCATATGAAGCCGTAGCCCGCGCCCACGAGCGTGCCGACGGCGGACATCTGCCCCTGCGTCGTGAGAAAATAGTGCAGGCAGGAGGAGAGCGCCGTGCCGAAAAGCGTCAGCAGCAAAACGTCAAGCAGGATCAGCGCAATGTCCGCGCCGCTTAAATACCAGCCCTGACTTAAGGTGTACAGAAAGCAGAGGCCGCAGGTGATAAGACACACGATGAGTGTGGCGGCGGCGGACGCGGAGAAATAGCCCATGGCGAGCACGCTGCGCTTTACCGGCGTTACTGTGAGGTCGCGCACGGAGCCCGTGACCTTGTCCTGTATCATGATAAGGTTTGAGCAGAAGGCGATCGTCACGCAGCAGACGGCCAGAAGCGATGAGGCAAGCTGTCCCGCGACGACGCCGTCGATGATGCTCTCCGAGAGCGTAAAGCCCGAGGGCAGCGCGGAAACGAAGCTTCCGCGGTATATGCTTGAAAGAAAGCTTACGTACAGCACGAGCAGGATGGCCGGGGTTATCAGCGAGGAAAAGAACATTCCCTTGTCCTTGAAAAAGAGCTTTGCATTGCGCCTTGTCAGGATAAGCAGCGTTTTCATTTTTCCTCACCTCCCGAGAGCGCCTTGCCCGTTACGGCAAGGAAAACGTCGTCCATTTTGCCCTTGGTGATCTCAAAATCGTTAAAAAGCCAGGGATACTCGGTGATGAGCCTTGTCGCGGCGGCGGTGTTCGGAACTGACACGCGGTATGCGCCGCGCAGAGCCTCATATTTGAGCCCCAGAGCGTCAAGAGCGCTCGGCTTCACGCCGTAAAGGGTTATGTAGTCGCCGGTGTATTTGTTCTTGAGGGCTAAGGGCGTGCCCTCTGCGGCGATGCGTCCGCTGTCCAAAATCACAACGTAGTCCGCGTCGGCGGCCTCCTCCATGTAGTGCGTCGTGAGGAAAACAGTCATGTTTTCCGTCTCGCGCAGCGAGCGCACGACGCTCCACAAAAGCCTTCGCGTCTGCGGATCAAGGCCGGTCGTCGGCTCGTCGAGGATAAGTATCTCCGGTCTGTGCAGCAGCGCACGGGCAATGTCTATCCTGCGTCGCTGACCGCCGGAGAGCTTGCCGACTCTGCGGTCGAGAAGATCCGAAAAGTCGAGAAGCCCGGAAAGCTCGTGCAGCCGCGTCTCGAATGCCCTGCCCGTTATGCCGTACAGCGCCGCGCGGCTTTCAAGATTATCGCGTACCGACAGCGGCTTATCCAGCACACTGCCCTGGAACACGACGCCGAGCCTGCGCGTTATCTCGGAAATATCCTTATCCGCGTCAAGGCCGGAGATCTTCACGCTGCCGCTGTCGGCCTTTAATTGGCCGCACATGATGGAAATGGCAGTCGATTTGCCTGCGCCGTTTACGCCGAGAAAGGCAAACAGCTCGCCGGAACGGACGTGAAAGGACAGGTCGCTGACGGCCCTGACGCTGCCGAAGGCTTTATTAAGATGCGATATTTCGATTATATGCTGCTCCATAGAAACTCCTTATTTTTTGTTCTGTTTAGTAAGTGCTGAATAAATGGCTGTCAGCGTCTGAACGGATAATTTGTGCCCTGATTTAGTCACATTTTCTTGAAATACACAAAGTATTCCTGCGAAAAAGTGCCGTTATCAGAACCCAAATTCTCTCGCCCAGCCATCTGACGCATTTAATCAGCGCTTACTTGAGCGTAATATAACTCCGCGGAACGCCGCTATTGCGCCGTAAAGGACTCCGGCCACGGCCCAGATATACCAAAGCGTGCCCGGCTGGCCGTTTCCGTTCGGACCGAAGGTGCAGTAGAGGAATATTGCCGTTACTATGAGCCAGTAGGCTGTGCTCACCGCACCGAAAACGGCGCTTTTTTTCTTGCTCTCGCGTGTGTAATCGCCCTCCTCGAGGAGCTTATTCATCGCCGAGCCGTACACACCGCCGTAAACAAAGGCATAGCAGCCGAACGCGACGAGCAGCAGAAGCAGGCACACGCCTATACCTGCCCATACGTCCGGCAGAGAAAGGGCAAGCGCGGCGAAGATCGGCAGCAGCGAGAGGATGCAAAGCACCGTGCCGAGGGTGCACAGGCGCGAATACTGCCCGGAAAACTCTTTTTTGCGCTCTCTTACCATGCTCGCCACGCCGTATTCTGTCTCAAACGCCTCTTTTTCGAGAAACTCGAAGTCAGCGGCGCGGTGGCCGGTGCGGATAAAGAGCACGACGGCTGCGGCAGCGATGCAGAGCATCACGCACAGGCCGATGCCGGCGGCGGCGTTCACGCCTATGCCGAGGCAGCCGGACTCGCACAGGCAGGCCATCAGTATGAGCACAACGGGCGAGACAACGCACAGAAGCGTTGCAAGAGCTATCTTAGGCGCGTCGGCCCTGCGGATGGCAAGGTAGCGCGAGGCCTCCTCCATCGTCACGCGGCGCAGCGTGCTCTCGGGCTCGGCGGCGTTAAGCTCCTCGCTCTCGAGCTCATCCTTTAAAAGATAGTCGGTCGTTACGCCGAAGATACGGCTCAGCTTCACGATGCGCTCCAGATCGGGAACCGACTGCGCGCCCTCCCATTTCGATACGGACTGGCGCGTAACGTTAAGCTGAGCGGCGAGCTCATCCTGTGACCAGCCTGCTTTTTTGCGCAGGTTTATTATCTTGTCTGCCAATATCATTTTCATGTCCTCCTGTCAGGCTTGCTTACGTCCTAACAGTAGCATTTTTTGCGGTTGCAGGCTATAAAGCCGGGCTTGAAATGTGTAAACTCACGGTTGCGGCCGGTGGAAATTGCTGAATTGATCGCTTTTTGCGGCCGAGAAGGTTCTTTGAAATATCCGTTTTTGATTATACAATGTATAACATTCGAGAGCAATCACTAATTGATAAAATTATCACGCTGCAAGTAAAAAGCATGTAAAAAAGGACATGCATCCGAAAATGCATGTCCTTGCAAATGCTTTTATCAGCCGCCGAATACGGAAAGCAGGAAGCCTGCCGCGATTGCCGAGCCGATAACGCCCGCGACGTTGGGACCCATTGCGTGCATGAGCAGGAAGTTCGTCTTGTTGTACTTTCTGCCGACGTCCTGGGAAACGCGTGCGGCCATGGGGACTGCGGAAACGCCCGCGGAGCCGATGAGGGGATTGATCTTCTTGCCGGAGGCATAGTACATGATGACGCCGCCGAACAGACCGCCGATGGTGGAGATGGCGAAGGCGCACAGACCGAGGATGATTATCTTGATCGTTGCGCCGCTCAGGAAGTTCTGAGCTACCATCGTCGCGCCGACGGAGGTGGCCAGGAAGATGGTGACTATGTTCATCAGAGCATTCTGCGCGGTATCCGACAGACGGTCGGTAACGCCGCACTCACGGAAGAGGTTGCCGAGCATCAGGCAGCCGATCAGCGGAGCGGTCGAGGGCAGAAGGAGGATAACGAAGGTCGCAACGACGATGGGGAAGATGATCTTCTCGGTCTTGGAGACCTCACGCGCCTGCTCCATCTTTACCTCGCGCATCTCCTTTGTCGTGCACAGCTTCATAAGAGGCGGCTGGATGAGAGGTATGAGCGCCATGTAGGAATACGCCGCAATTGCGATAGGCCCTAAAAGATGCGGAGCAAGCTTCGTCGTCAGGAATATAGCGGTCGGGCCGTCGGCGCCGCCGATGATGCCGATGGATGCGCCCTCGGGACCTGTGAAGCCAAGTGCGATAGCGCCGAGGAAGGCCACGAAAACGCCGAGCTGAGCCGAAGCGCCCATGAGCAGGCTCTTGGGGTTGGCAAGCAGCGGGCCGAAGTCGGTCATGGCGCCGACGCCGAGGAAGATAAGCGAGGGATATATGCCGGCCTTGACGCCGATATAGAAGAAGTCAAGCAGACCGGCGTTCGACATCACATGGCCGTAGCTGTGATAATAGGGGCTTGCCTCATCGAGGAAGGCCTCCCACAGCTCGGGGTGATACAGTGCGTTCTCGCCCAGGCCGATGAAGTAGCTGAGGTTTGTCAGCAGACAGCCGAAGGCTATGCCGCACAGCAGCAGGGGCTCGAACTTTTTGACTATGCCAAGGTACAGAAGTACAAAGGCAATGATAATCATAATGAGGT
Source organism: uncultured Eubacteriales bacterium (assembly GCA_900545805.1). Lineage (GTDB taxonomy): Bacteria > Bacillota > Clostridia > Oscillospirales > Oscillospiraceae > F23-B02. Next base: position 18,318 of record URAL01000010.1, read on the forward strand.
TTTTCCAGCCGCCGTCGGTTACGAAGAACGCGGCAAAGCCGGATTCCATCGCAAGCTTTTGGAGAGTACCCAGAATGTCCATCCGTTACCTCCTTATGCTATGACAACAAGAGGAGCACCGGTCTCGACTACTGCACCCTTTGCCGTGACGATCTGAGCGACGGTGCCGGACTTGGTTGCGACGATCTCGTTTTCCATTTTCATGGCCTCAAGGACGATGAGAACATCGCCCTCGCTGACCTTCTGACCCTGAGTTACGTTTATCTTGAGAATGTTGCCGGGCATGGGGCTCTTTACGAGCTCGCCGGCGGCGAGAGACGCGCCTGCGGGAGCGGCGGGAGCAGCTGCGGCGGGAGCGGCTGCAACGGGAGCGGCTGCGGCCACGGGCGCCGGAGCGGCGGGAGCGTAGGCCTCGTACTCGTCGATGAGCATCGCCTTGCCCTCCTCGACCTCAACCTCATAGGTTCTGTTATTTAAAGTTACCTTATACTTCATCTTCCTTGACCTCCTTGATGGAAATAAAGCGGAGCTCGTTAATGGGCTTGCCGAGAGAATCGGCGACGATGGCCATTATCATTGCCGCATCTTTGGGATCTGTGTCGTACAGCTTCAGCTCGCCCGCGGAGCCGGGAGCGGCCGGAGCCTCGGGTGCGGGAGCGACGGGCTCGGCAGCGGCGGCCGGTGCGGCTGCCTTTGCCTTATTCGCCTGAGCAACCATGATCTTGCCCATTATCATAACGACGACCATAAGAAGAACAAGGCCGAAGAAAACGACAAGATAGCCCAGAAGCGCAGTCAGCGCGGCGTCGCCGAAGGAAATGTTTATCAGATCATTCATAATCTAAACCTCCTCAGGCTTCGGTAATGGTGTAGCGAACGACCTTTTCCTCTGCCTCGCGGCGCTTTTCAAAGAAATTCTCCGCGACCTGGGGGAAAGCGATGTAGCTGAGAACATCCTCCTCGCATCTTGCGGTGTCGCCGAGATGTTCGGCGGCCTTCTCGTAGGCGTCGGTCGGAAGGGTGTCGGCATAGCGGCCCTCGATGGGCTTTTCGCCGCCAAGTATTTTTGCACGGACGGCCTCGTCGATGGGAGCGGGCGTTCTGCCGTATTCGCCGCGGCAGTAGGCCTTTATCTCGGCGCCGACGTTTTTATAGCGCTCGCCCGCGAGCACATTCTGCACCGCCTGTGAGCCGACGAGCTGGCTGGTCGGGGTAACGAGCGGAGGATAGCCCATGTCCTTGCGCACACGCGGAGTCTCGATAAGAGCCTCATCGAACTTGTCCAGCGCGTTCATCATCTTAAGCTGGCTGAGCAGGTTCGAGAGCATGCCGCCGGGTATCTGATAGGTCAGGCACTGGGTATCGGTGCTCATGGAGATGGGGTTGAGAGTACCGTCGGCGAGGTAATCGTTGCGTATGGGCTTGAAGTAATTTGCCATTTCTATGAGTATCTTCTCATCGAGCTGCACGTCATAGCCGAGCTCCTTGAGCGCGTAGTACAGCGTCTCGGTAGCAGGCTGAGAGGTGCCGCCGGAGAAGGGGGAGATCGCGGTGTCGATAACGTCGGCGCCGGCCTCGATGCCCTTGAGGTAGGTCATGAAGGCAAGACCCGTGGTGCAGTGAGTGTGCAGGACGACGGGAAGATCGACGGCGTCCTTTATGCCGGAAACGAGGTCGTATGCGCTCTGCGGGGTCATGATGCCGGCCATATCCTTAATGCAGATGGAGCTTACGCCCATTTTTTCGAGCTCTTTTACCATCTCGACGAACTTTGCGATCGTGTGTACGGGACTGGTGGTGTAGGAGATCGTGCCGGAGGCCATTGCACCCTGCTTTACGGTCTCCTCAATGGCGACCTTAAGGTTGTCGGTGTCATTGAGAGCGTCGAATATACGAATTATATCGATGCCGTTTTTGACCGATGCGCGCACGAAGCGGCGGACGACATCGTCGGGATAATGCTTGTAGCCGAGAATGTTCTGACCGCGCAGAAGCATCTGGAGCTTGGTGTTGGGCATTTTTGCGCGTATTTTGCGCAGCCGCTCCCACGGGTCCTCATTGAGAAAGCGCAGGCAGACATCGAAGGTAGCGCCGCCCCAGCATTCAACGGAGTAGAATCCGGCCTTGTCCATCTTTTCAAGGATGGGCTCAAACTTGTCGTAGGGAAGCCTTGTGGCAATAAGTGACTGGTTCGCATCACGAAGCACGGTTTCCGTAAACTGTACTTTCTTCATTTTTTCCTCCCAGATTTCAAATTTTCACCTGCACGGCAGGCTTACATTATAACAGCGTATATTATAATATAAACTTTCGGTAAATTCTACACTTATCTTAGGCAATTTTATAACAATGAAACAAAGCAAAAAAAGGCAGACAGCTTGAGCTGCCTGCCTGAAATTCGGGTAAATTCTCACTTATTTTGCTGCCAGCGCTCTGTCGAGCCAGACGCTTGCCACGTCCATAGCCGCCCAGAAGCCGTCCTTCTCGCTTTTCTTGACGATGCGGTCGCGGGATTTGACGGAGGGATCGGTGAGCTGGAGCTGGACGGATACCTTAGTGGCAACGTCGAGATCCTTGACCTTTTTCGTGTCCATTATCTGAAGCATGATGACGTATTTATCTGTCATGCTGCCGTAGTAGACTATATTTCCTGCACGCTGCAGGGGATGACCTTTGTATTCAAGCGGTTTGTTTGCCACAATAATTCCTCCTTGTATGTGATCAGAAGAGATCGCGGAAGTTTGCGAAGATATCGTCGACGGTGCCGCCGTTATCATCCTCGTTATTCTTCTTTTCCTCTTCTTCCTGCTTCTTCTTTTCTTCTTCTTCCTTCTGCTTTTTCTCCTCCTCGGTCAGCGCCTGCTCCTCAAGCTCCTCGCGTGAACCGAAGATGCCGGTCGGCGAGCCGCCGTAGGAGATGTTGAATTCCTTGCGTGGAAGATCGGCATGGACGGCGGACATGACCTTCTGCCATATCTGCGTCGCGGGGTTGCCGGAGAAGGCCATGGTCTCGGGCGTGTCGTAGCCGGTCCAGACGGCGCAGGTGTAGTACGGAGTGTATCCGCAGAACCAGCGGTCGCGGTTGGCGGACGTTGTACCGGTCTTGCCGGCAACGGGCATGTTGCTCAGGCGCGATTCATGGCCGGTGCCGTAGGTGGCCGCATTGTTGAGCATATAGGTCATGGTGCGCGCCGTATTCTGCGAGAAGGCCTGAATCGTCTGCGGCTGATTATCAAGGATGATCTTGCCGCTGCGGTCCTTTACCATGGTGTAGGTTCTGGAATAGGTGAAAACGCCGTCGTTTGCCAGCGCGGTGTAGGCCTGAGCCATCTCGCGCACGGTGATGCCGTAGTGCGGCTCGCCGAGTGCCATTGCCGCGTAGTCGGCGTCCGAGTCGATGAGGCTCGTAACGCCCAGGCGCGAGCGCAAAAATTCAAGCGAAGCCGATGGGGTCAGCTTATCGACTATCTGCGCGGCGACGGTGTTTTTCGATTTCTGAAGCGCGGTGGTTATGGTGATTATGCCGTCATAACTGTTCGGCGAGTTTTTCGGGTACCACGAAGTGTGAGTGAGCTGGACATGCTTTTCATCCTTATCGAGCACCAGCGTAGAGGGGCTTATAAGGCCGTATTCGACCGCCGGTCCGTAGACCGCGATGGGCTTGATGGACGAGCCGGGCGGGCGCGTGGTTCCCGTTGCTCTGTTCAGGCCGTAGTTTATGGTCTTATCACCGGTGCCGCCGCGCAGAGCCTTGATCTCGCCGGTGGCCTGATCGATGATGACGATGGCGCTCTGAAGCTGCGACTTTGTGCTGCCGTAGGTCTTGGGCAGCTTCTCGGGATCGGTGTATATCGCGTCGACCTTGGCCTGAAGGTCCTTATCTATGCAGGCATAGATCTCGTAGCCGGCGTTATGCACGAGCTGGCTTGCCGCGTTGCGGCTGATGCCCTTTGCCTTGGCGAGGTCGCCGATGACGTCGGACAGAACGACTTCTTCGTAATATGAGTAGACGTTGGAGCTGCTCGGCGAATTTTCGCCGCGCACGAAATCGAGCTCCTCGTTCTTGGCCTCCTCGTACTCGGCCTTTTTGAGGTAGCCCTGCTTATACATCTCGCGCAGGACGTTTTCCTGACGCTCCTTGTTGTTCTCAACGCTGTAGAACGGGTCGTAGTACGTCGGCAGGTTCGTTATTCCGACGATGGACGCGGCCTCGGCAACGGAAAGATCCTTGGCGTCCTTGCCGAAATAGGTCTGCGCCGCCGTCTGAACGCCGTAGCAGCCCTCACCAAAATAAACGGCGTTGAGGTAATACTCAAGTATCTCGTCCTTGTCGTAATTCTTCTCAAGGTCAAGCGCCTGGAATATCTCAAGAAGCTTGCGCTGCACGGTTATATCATCCTGCTGAGTCAGGTTTTTTATAAGCTGCTGCGTTATCGTCGAGCCGCCGAAGGTCGAGCCGCCGGTGAACATATTCAGCGCCGCGTGCGCCGTGCGGAACCAGTCAACACCCTTATGCGTGTAAAAGCGCTTGTCCTCAATGGCGACGAGCGCGTCCTTCATATGCTGGGGAATCTGGTCGCCGTCGATCCAGATGCGGTTTTCGCTGCTCTTGACGGTCGTGAGCTTTTGATAATCTCCGTTTGAGTCTTTATAATAGATAATGCTTGATTGATTGAGCGTGAAATCGTTCAGATCGATATCGAGGCTCGGAGTGATGCAGGTCTTCACATAAAATGCGAAAATGCACACGAAAATAAGAGCCGTGACAACACCGATGAGCAGGATCGTTCCGATCACGCCTAAAACACGGCCGGCTCTGCCGCCGCGCTTTTCGGTGCCGGGCTCCTTTGCAATATCCATTCCGGTCAACACCTCCTTGCGAGTGCTAATGTGTCAAAACTGAGTAAACGCCGTAATATATGTAGTGGGCGCAATAATCTAATTTTATCTGAATTATTATTATATCATGTTATGTCAAGTAAGCGTGGATAATTTGTAAAGTTTTGCGTAAGCCTGATTTGTTTTCGCTTTATATGGAAATGATAAAGTAAAAGGAGAGTGAAACGCTTGAAGAATACATTTAAGAAACTGACGCTGTGTGTTTTGGCGCTTACAGCCGTTATAATGAGCAGCGCCGCAGTAAAAAGCATAAGCGGCACGGGCGAAAATAATGCGCCGGAGCAGAAGGTCAGCTTGGCTGCGGCAGATAAGAGCTTCTACTGCCTGCGCGACTGGCAGGGCTATGTCGCCGTGTTCGAGGATGACGGGGAAACACCGGCGACGGTGACGGATATCCCGACCGAAACTCTCAATAAGGTCGACCGCGAAAAGCTCAAGGGCGGCATCAAGGCCGCAACACGCGAGGAGCTGCTGTCGTTATTGGAAGATCTGAGTTCATAGCTATTGATTTATTGCTCTGTGTGGGTTAAAATGAGAGCACAACAACACAGGAGGAATCACCATGAGCGAAGATTTCGGCAATGATTTTATCACTATAATCGATGACGACGGCAACGAGTTCAACCTTGAGCTGCTTGACACGATAGACTATAACGGAGAGACGTTTTCCGCGTTCCTGCCGGCGGATATGGATGAGGACGATCCCGATTACGGCCTTATACTGCTGAGCGTCACTGAGGATGAAAACGGCGACGAGCTGTTTGAATCAATAGACGACGACGCAAAGCTCGAAGAGGTGCACAATATGTTCATGACCATCTTCGAGGCCGAGGAGGGCGACGGGGAGTAAGACGCAAAACTCATTCATATGTTCCGCCGAGGCGGAGTATGATTAAATGAAACTATCCCTGCCGTGTTCGCGGTGTCATATTGACCTCGGGTTCGTTAAACCCACATTTTTAATAAGGGATGCCGATTTGAATCTGCGGATTGCAGGCCTCCCGGCCCCGGCCGGACGTTGGAAGCAGAGAAACAGAGCTTAGGCGACCCACCTGCTATCTTGTGCAGGTTATAACCGAACCCCAACGGCACGGCGGGGACTCCCGATGAGAAATCATCGGGATTTTTTTATATACCTCTGCGGCAACATTTGAGCAAATAATTAAATATAGAAGAAAAAACATGCAGTCGAAAATTTTTTTCGGCTGCAATTTTTTTTACTTGTACGCAAACGTACAAGTTTTGCCCGAAAACAGCCTATGGGTGAGAGGTGAATTTTATGAATAAGAAAAGATCCGCCGCTGCGGATAAGCTTCTCGAAAGGCTTGCGGTGTCCTCGCCGAACGACGCCGTGAAGCTGCTTTATCTCAGCGCAGAGGATGTGTCCGAGCTCGAGGGGCTCGATCTTTCGCTGCTGAGCGAAATAAAACGCGGTCCGAAAGGGGAGGTGGAGCTGAAGTTTGTAAACAAGCTGGCGATCATAAGGGAGCTTATAGAGCTCAATGCCGCAGCTGCGGCGCAGTCGGCTGCCGGCGACGGCTTCTACGCGGCGCTGGACAAATCGGCAAGGCTGCTGGAGGCCGAGAGGGAAAATGACCTTTGATTTTTTCTCGCGCACCCAGCTCAAGGCCCTGTCGTGGTGGAGCGACGCATCCCCCTGCCGCGAGCTCGACGCCGTCATCTGCGACGGCGCGGTACGCTCGGGCAAGACCCTGTGCATGGGAATTTCCTTCGTCTGCTGGGCGATGCGGCGCTTTAACGGACAAAGCTTCGGCATATGCGGCAAGGCAAAAAGCAGCATAAGGCGCAATATGATAGAGCCTCTGCTGCCGGTGCTGCGCGATATCGGCTTTACGGTGCGCGACCTCGTTTCCAAGGGCATCATCGAGATCGGCTATCGAGGGAGGGAGAACCGCTTTTATCTCTTCGGCGGAAAGGATGAGAGCTCAAGCGCACTCATTCAGGGCGTGACTCTGGCCGGGGCGCTGCTCGACGAGGTGGTTCTGATGCCGCGCTCGTTTGTCGAGCAGGCCTGCGCGAGGTGCTCGGTCACGGGCAGCAAGCTGTGGTTTAACTGCAATCCCGAGAGTCCTCAGCACTGGTTTTACCGCGAGTGGATACAGAAGGCCGACGAGCGGAGGGCGCTGTATATCCACTTCACGCTCGAGGATAACCCGTCGCTGTCAAAGAAGATAATAGACCGCTATAAGAGAATGTACAGCGGCGATTTCTACAGGCGCTTTATCCTTGGTCAATGGGTGCTGCCGTCGGGCAGAGTATATGACTTTTTTGACGAGGACATGCTGTGTGCGGCGCCGGATAAGTGCAGTGAATACGTCGTATCCTGCGACTACGGCACGAAAAACCCGAGCTCCTTCGGGCTGTGGGGCAAAAGCGGCGAGAGCTGGTACCGTCTGCGTGAGTATTACTACGACGGGCGAAAAACGGGGACGCAGAAAACCGACGAGGAGTACGTCGCGGCCTTAACTCGGCTGTGCGGCGGCGTTACCGTGCAGCGCGTTATAGTCGATCCCTCGGCGGCGAGCTTCATCGAGGCTCTCTCCCGTGCGGGCTTTCGGGTCGAGAAGGCCGAGAACGATGTTCTGCGCGGCATTCGTCTGACGGCCTCGTATCTCAAAAGCGGGCGTATACGGATCTGCCGCGGCTGCGACGACGCGCTGCGCGAGTTCTACCAGTACCGCTGGGATGACAGAGCCGACAGGGAAGCGCCGGTAAAGCAGCACGACCACGCGATGGACGATATACGGTATTTTGCCGCAGGCATTTCAAAATCTACGCAGCCGCTGGGCGCTGCGTGGGTGGAAAGGTAGGAATATGAAACTGTTTTCAAAACAAAAAACAGCGGCGCCGAGGGTACAGCTTCGCAGCACGGAGACTCATCCGTTCAGGCTCATCGACAGCTATGTGCCTCTCGGCAGCGCCGAAACAAGGCTTTACCGCATGATCCGCGAGGCGGTGCCGGTGGTGGACGCGGCGATACTCAAGATCGTCAGGCTCACCGGCGGCTTCGAGGCCCGCTGCGCGGACAAAAAAGCGGAAAGGGAGCTGAACGGGTTTATACGCACCGTGCCTGCCGGCAGAGGTCAGACGGGGCTTGAGTTCTTCCTGTCGGCGTATCTGGACTCGATGATAACATGCGGCAGAGCCGTGGGCGAGATCGTCGTAAACGGCAATCGTGATATTGCGGCCGTCATCTGCGGAAACGTCGCCGACGTGCAGATACGGGAAGGGAAGACCCCGCTGGACTTCGAGCTGTGCGGCGTTTCCGACACAGGCTGCATCGTGCCGTTCCGGTACCAGAACCTTCTGCTGTTTACGCCCTTTAACCCCGAGGCCGACTCGCCCTACGGCGTTTCGATGCTCAGGAGCATGCCGTTTCTGTGCGGCATACTGCTGAAGATCTACCAGTCGATAGGCCAGAACTGGGAACGCGCCGGAAATGTGCGCTTTGCGGTCGTCTATAAGCCGCAGGGCGACGCGCTCGACAGGCTCTCGGCTCAGGAGAGGGCGCAGCAGATAGCCTCGCAGTGGTCCGAGGCCATGCAGAGCGGGAAATCGGGCTCCGTGCGCGACTTTGTCGCTGTCGGCGATGTGGACATAAAGGTCATCGGTGCGGACAACCAGATACTCGACAGCGAGGTGCCCGTGCGGCAGATACTCGAGCAGCTTATCGCACGCACCGGCATACCGCCGTTTCTGCTCGGCCTTAACTGGTCAACGACCGAGCGCATGAGCGCTCAGCAGGCAGACCTAATGACAAGTGAGCTGAATGCTCTCCGCCGCTCGGTGACGCCCGTTATCGAGAAGATCTGCCGCATGTGGCTGAATATGCACGGCTACGCGACAACGCTCGATATCGAATGGGAGACGATCAATCTTCAGGATGAGGTCGAGGAGGCCAAGGCTGCGCTGTATCTTGCGCAGAGGGACAAAATCTATTGGGAAGAAGGAAAAAGCAAGAATGAAGATCATTAAGGACGGCTCGGCGTCGGGCTCTGCGTGTACGCCTCAGGAGCTGCAGGCGATAAACGCCTTTGCGAAAGCTCAGCTTACGGCCGGGGAGGTCTACACCTTTCAGGTGCTGCTGTGCGATAACGAGGTAGACCGCGACTTCGAGCGCTTTTCGGTATCGACGATACGCGAGCTAAGCGAGCTTTTCGTCGGCGCGACGGGCATTTGCGACCATGACTGGCGCAGTGAAAACCAGGTTGCGCGCATTTACAGGACGGAGCTTATCACCGAAAAGGGCAAAACCACCTCGTGCGGCGAGCCGTACACATATCTCAAGGGCTTTGCGTATATGCTTCGAACCGAGGCAAACGCCGAGCTCATCGCACAGATAGACGGCGGCATAAAGCGCGAAACGAGCATCGGCTGCTCGGTAGCGCAGAGTATTTGCAGCATCTGCGGCGCGGAAATGGGAGCTTGCAGCCATGAAAAGGGTAAAATCTACGGCGGCGAGAGATGCTGCGCTGTGCTCACCGGCGCTGTTGACGCCTACGAGTGGAGCTTTGTGGCCGTTCCGGCGCAGAGAAGCGCGGGGGTCATTAAGAGCTTTATCGAAAGCGAGGCCGGGCGCGGCTATAAGGCCGAGTTCGACGCGCTGGAAAAATCGGCGCAGCTGGGCAGAAGGTATCTCGATTCACTCAGAAGCGAGGTGCTAAGGCTATGTCTCGTGTGCGATGAGAAGATGCATCCGGCGCTCGAAAAAAGCGTGCAGCTTATGGAGGAGCCCGAGCTTATAAAGCTCAGAAACGCATTTGAGGAAGCATCACAGAAGATTTATCCGCCGCTGACCCAGCTTCCGGGCAGAGGCGAGGTCACCGCATTTTCCGGTGAAGAATACATTATTTGATCTTAGATCAGGAGGACAAAAATGAAAGTTAGTTTTGAAGGCATCGGAGAGCAGGTGCTCTCCTTCAGCAAGGCAAGCGACGTAACGAAGGGAGCTGTCGTAAAAATGAGTGCGAACAGCACCGTAAAGGCCTGCTCGGCAGGCGACCGCTTCATGGGCGTATGCATCGCGGCAGGCGACAGCTTTGCCGAGGTAAAGACCGCGGGCTATGTTGAGCTCGGCTACACCGATGATGCTCCCGCCGTCGGCTACGCAAAGCTTGCAGCGTCTACAGCCGGCAAGGTCAAGGCCGTCACCACCGGCGGCGCCGAGTACCTCGTCATCAAGGTGGACACCGCTGCCGGCACCGTCGGCTTTATCATGTAAGGAGGAAACGATCATGGCATACAATTTTAACGAGATCAGACTTGAAAAGGGCATGTATTCCGAGCGCGGCAAGACCTTTGAACAGACGCTCGAGGCGCTCGACCCCAACGAAAACTACAAGGGCACTCCCTACGAGGGGCTTGATGCGTTCCAGCGCCAGCTCAAGAGATTCGACATCAAGGTGCGCGGTGCGGGCAGCGATGTTGTCGAGAAATTCTTCTCCACCTCCGAGTCGGCCGTGCTGTTTCCCGAATACGTTTCGCGCAGCGTAAAGGCGGGCATGGAGGAGGGAAATATACTGCCCTCCATCACAGCGACCGTCACCCGCTTTGACGGCATGGACTACCGCTCCATCTACTCGGCGGCATCCGAGGACGATAAGAGCCTGCGCTATGTCGGTGAGGGCGCTGCGATACCGCAGACGGAGGTCAGAGCCTCCGACCACCTCGTCAATCTCAAAAAGCGCGGAAGAATGCTCGTTGCCTCCTATGAGGCTATACGCTTCCAGCGTCTTGACCTGTTTTCCGTCATGCTACGTCAGATCGGCAATCAGATCATGCGCATGCACCTTGAGGATGCCATTGACGTTATAAAAAACGGCGACGGCAACTCCAACAGCGCGGCGACCTACGCCGTCGGCGACTCCGCCATCGGCGGTACTGCCGGCGCTCTCAGCTACGGCGAGCTGCTTAACTTCTGGAATACCTTTGATCCCTACACCATGAACACCCTTCTCGCGGCTCCCGACGTGATGATGAAGATCCTCAAGTGCTCCGAATTCCAGAATCCTCTGTCGGGTCTGAACTTCCAGGGCACCGGCGAGCCCGGCAATCCTCTGGGCGCAAAGCTCATCCGCTGCTCCGCCATGCCTGCGGGCAGCGTCATCGGACTTGACAAGGGCTACGCTCTTGAGATGGTCACCGCCGGCGACGTTAACGTCGAGTACGACAGGCTCATAGACCGTCAGCTCGAGCGTGCGGCCATAACCAGTATCTCAGGCTTTGCAAAGCTCTACACCGAGGCTTCCAAGGTGCTGAACGTTTGATAAAAATAAGGAGACGGGTATAACCCGTCTCCGAAGAGAGAAAAAGCAAAAAGCTATTTCTCTCTTCTTTACGCCACATTTTTTGTGAAGTATAACCTCACAAAAAATCTCGCTACGCTCGTCGAAAAGTCCTGAAGGACGTTTTTGACGGCTATTTATCTGATTGCGAGCGGGGCCTTTGCCCCCTCGCGCTCCCCTGCTGCCAAATCGCTTTTGCATGCGGCACAGGAAACGGAGTTTGATCAGTCTATTTTCAGGAGGTATTCAATGTCATATACGGATATGGATATAGAAATGAAGGCGCTGAGCATGCTCGGCTCGAACGTGCCGGACGAGGACGCTCAAATGCTGCGCACGGTCTGCACCGCCGCTGCCGCGGAGCTTGAGGGAAGGCTCAGGCGCGGCGTTTCAAGCGACGATATGACCGAGCTTTTCACAACGGCGGCCGGTATGCTGGCAATATCCATGTACATGGAGCTCGGCTCTGCGCACTCGGGCGGCGTCAGCGGCTTTACGGCCGGCAGACTCTCGGTGCAGCTTGGCGGAGCGTCCGCCGCGGCGCTCAGGAAGAGCGCCGAGACGATGCTGGGCGCGTATCTCGACACGGGCGGCTTCGAGTTTGTGGGGGTGCAGGGATGACCGTAACGAACAGGCTGCTTCACAATTACGGACAGGCTGTCACCATAGGCTCAAATGAGGGCAGGGGCTTTATAGCCTGTCTTGATCCGGACGATGCGCAGATACACAAAACGCATCTCGCGCCGGGCGTGACGAACAATTCAAAATACCGGCTCATCACCGACACGGAGGATATAGCCGAGGGCGACTGTGTAGTCGCCGGCGGGAGAAGCTATATCGTCCTGCGCGTCGAGCCTGTGCGCATATTCGGCGCATTTTCGCACAATGAGTGCATCCTAAAGCTGAAGGGAGGATCGGCGAATGCTTGAGACGATAGCGGCCGGAATAGCCGAGGCGCTCAGCAGCGCAGGGATAAAAGCAGTCACGGCCTTCACGGCAGATGAGCTCGATACCTCCGCACCCTTTGTGTGCGTGGGCCTGAAGTCGGCAAAGCTCAGCTCGTCCGGGCTCGGCAATTACATAGGCATCTGCACCGAGGCCGGGCAGGTCAGGGAAATGTACGGCGAGAAAGCGGAGCTCAGCCTTGCGCTGGATGTTTACAGCCCTGCGGCGGCGGAGGAGAAGTGCTTGAGCTTTGCCGATCTTGTCCGCTGCGCGCTGTACGGCGCCGACGGAGTGTCGGTTACGGAGTTTAGCTTCGGAGAGATAAAGTATGACACCGAAAGCCGCATGCTGCTCTTGCGATGCCCGGCAAAAGCATTCGTTTATCTCGTGCGCGAAAAGCTCGGCAGCTCTCTTTCGGAATACAGCATAGGGGAGGATGCATGAGCATGATAAAGGCATATTCCGCTAACTCTGCGAAGGTCGGTGTTGACGGTGTTCCCCTCGGCGCGGTGACGCTTGCCGAGGAATATGAGGACTATTCCGAGTACCCGGTGCTCGGCTTCGGCGACTCGTGCCCGAGCGCAATCCTCACCTTTGACCGGAGCTACGGCGTCGTCCTCGAGCGCGAGGTATCCGTCGGTGACGGCGTGAGATTTGAAAATATCGGACAGTTCGAGCTTCAGATAGGCGGCAGGATATACAGCGGCTGCCGCTGCACGCAGCTTAAGAAGATCAGAAAGCCCGACGGCTCCGAGAGAGAAAAAATAACGATCCGCGCTCTGGATCGTCAGGAGGTGTCCGGCAATGAACAATGAGAGCGAAATGGCGGGTGTCCGTGCGTACACGCCGGATGAAAACGGAGTTAATTTCGATGAGCAGCAGCTGTTTGTCGTGCGGCGGCGCGATATGTCGTTTCTGTCTGAATATTTCCGCCGCGACGCACGCAGATACGATAACGGCTTTGAGCTGTATTAGGAGGGATAAGCATGCTTGCACCGATGCAATACAGAAATTTTGTGTGGCCGAATAACCCCAGGGTGTTTGAGGTCAAATACCGCCGCACGCTGCACAGCTATAAGCTGCCGTTTTCCGGCTACGTTGTGCAGAACCTGGGGCTGCAAAACAAAATAATACGCGGCGAGGGCGAGTTCGTCGGCCCTCAGGCGTATGAAAGCTTCCGCAGGCTCGCTGCACTTTTCGAGGAGAATAAGGGCGGCAAGCTCGTGCATCCCGTCTGGCCGACGATGCGCGCATATTTTGCCTCACTCAGCCTTAAGCAGGAGCCGAAGGAGGACTATATAAGCTACAGCTTTGAGTTCTGGGAATATATCGGCTCTGCGTTTGAGGACTCATCCGAGGCCATAGACGAGACGGATTACGGCAATCCCGCCTCCGATATAAGCCGCGTGCGCTATTACAGCGCGGGCGAGAACGATACCCTGCGCGGGATATCGCAGCTCAAGGGCGTCGCGCTGACGGTGCTTATGGAGCTCAATCCTGAGATAACAAACCCCGACGCCGTCATATCCTACGGCAGGCTCATAAGGATAAGGTGACGCGATGAAGGGATATATCATGGATAAGGACGGCGTGTCAACGCCTCTCCCCGAATTTTTGTCATGGGATGTGTGCCACGGCATGGGCGAGCCCTGCGACTGGTTCGAGGTGAGCTTTATATATTACAGCGCCCAGCTTCCGAAGCTTCAGACAGCGTGCGCCTTCCGTGCGACGCACAACAGCGCGGTCGTTTTCAGCGGCGTTGTGGACGAATACAGCATCAGCATAGACGAAAAAGGCTCGGTCGTGACGCTCTCGGGGCGCTCGAAGGCGGCACTGCTTCTGGATAACGAGCTTCCGGCGCAGGAATATGCAGCGCTCAGCAGCGCCGGGGCCGTGAGCGGCTTTGTATCGCCCTATGGCATAAGCGGCGTTGTCACAGGCTCCGGCGTCACGCTCAACGGCTTTTCCGTCCGCACCGGCGAGAGCGCGTGGAGCGCCTTAAAGCGCTTCTGCCGCTACGCATGGGAAACAACTCCGTTTTTTTCAAGGGACGGAACGCTTATATTAAACGGGCGTTCCGGCAACACGATAAGCGTCGATGCTTCAAAGGATGCTTCGAGCATAGCCATGTGCGATGAGCGCTACGGCATAATATCGGACATAAGCGTCCGCAGCCGAGTGACCGGAGCAAGCTACACGAGCTCAAACGCCGCGTTTATCGCCCGGGGCGGCAAGTGCCACCGCGAGATGACCGTTCCCAAAACCACCGGAGCGGATGCGGTGAGGTACACGGCGGCGTATCAGATCGCCGAATCGCAGCGCGGAAAGAAATGCGTAAAGCTGACGCTTACAAAGCAGTTTGCCTGCTTCCCCGGTGACAGGGTGAGCCTCAGCGCCGCCAAGCTAGGCCTGAGCGGAGTGTTCACCGTTGTGTCGTCGCACTGCTGGGCCGACTCCCTGAGCGCCGGAACTATCGTTACATTGGAGGTGTGAGCATGTGGCTTTCCGAGATCAGAAGAAAGAGCGAGCAGTCGCTTACGCTTCCCGATATAAGCGTCAGCGCCGAAGGGGATATAAACCTTGAGACCGCGAGCGCGCGTATCTGCATCAAAAACAGCGGCGAGATCGTCATCGAGGGCACGGTCTCCGTAAACGGCAGGGCAATATGAAAAAACGAGAGTACCGATCGGTACTCTCGTTTTGCTAAGTCAGCTTATATGGATCAGACAACGCCCTGAGCCATCATTGCGTCGGCGACCTTCAGGAAGCCGGCAACGTTTGCGCCGAGCATCATATCGCCGGGGTGACCGCACTCAATGGAAGCCTTCAGGCACTCCTGGAATATGCTCTGCATGATGCCCTTGAGCTTTGCGTCAACCTCTTCAAAGCTCCAGCTCATACGCATGGAGTTCTGGCTCATCTCGAGACCGGAGGTCGCAACGCCGCCGGCATTGGACGCCTTGCCCGGAGTGTAGAGCAGGCCGGCAGCCTGAACAGCTGCGATTGCTTCGGGGGTCAGAGGCATGTTAGCGCCCTCAAACACTGCGAATGCTCCGTTTGCGATAAGAGCCTTCGCGCCTGCTTCGTCCATCTCGTTCTGAGATGCGCAGGGCATTGCGATGTCGCACTTTACGTTCCAGATGTTCGCGCAGCCCTCGACGTACTCGGAGCCTGCAACCTCGTCGGCGTAGACGCTGATGCGTGCGCGGCGCTTCTGCTTGATGTCAAACAGAACGTCCAGGTTGACACCGTTGGGATCGTAGATGTAGCCCTTGGAGTCGCTCATTGCGATTACCTTGCCGCCGAGCTCGGTGCACTTCTGTGCACAGTACTGAGCAACGTTGCCGGAGCCGGAAACGATAACGTTCTGACCCTCAAAGGACTTGCCGTTGTACTTGAGAACCTCGTCGGAGAAGTAGCAGATACCGAAGCCTGTAGCCTGAGTACGTGCCAGGGAGCCGCCGTAGGTCAGGCCCTTGCCGGTGATGACGCCGCCCTCAAAGCGGTCGACAATCTTCTTGTACTGGCCGTACATATAGCCGACCTCGCGTGCGCCGACGCCGATATCGCCTGCGGGAGTATCGGTGAACTGGCCGATGTGACGGTAAAGCTCGGTCATAAAGCTCTGGCAGAAACGCATGACCTCTGCGTCGGACTTGCCCTTCGGGTCGAAGTCGGAGCCGCCCTTGCCGCCGCCCATGGGCAGAGTGGTCAGGGAGTTCTTGAGGATCTGCTCGAAGCCGAGGAACTTTATAACGGAGAGGTTGACGGAGGGATGGAAGCGAAGGCCGCCCTTGTAAGGTCCGATGGCGGAGTTGAACTGTACGCGGTAGCCGCGGTTTACATGG
Source organism: uncultured Eubacteriales bacterium (assembly GCA_900545805.1). Lineage (GTDB taxonomy): Bacteria > Bacillota > Clostridia > Oscillospirales > Oscillospiraceae > F23-B02. The sequence goes on from URAL01000010.1 coordinate 34,315, forward strand.
GTAACGCCGTTGTCATCGACCCAGGGAACGCGGAACATGATCATGCGCTCGGGCTCTACGAAACGCTCGATAAGGCCAGCCTTTTCCCACTCGGGGTGCTTGTCAACGACGAGCTGCAGGCTCTCAAATACTTCGCGGACTGCCTGAAGGAACTCGGGCTGGTCGGGATCGCGCTTTTCGACGGAGTCATAGACTCTCTTAAGATACTCATTTGTAATCATTGCTTTTTTCTCTCCTATTGAAAAAATTGAAAACTGATCATTTATGGGAAACACATTCCCTACTTTTCAAATTTTATTCCTTGCGGCCTGAATATACAATTGTGAGATGTTATAAAAATGGAGCATAAAAAACAGTCACATTGCACCAAAAAAGACGCGGTTTTAGAGTAATTGACCTCTGTGCATCCTCTAATTGCGCATGAACAGCAACAGTATTGACACTATCTTAACACAGAGTGCGCTGCGTTCTTAAAAAACTCATGAAAAGGGACTTGACAACTTATGCAAAAGCGTGTACTATCTCAAACAGATAATGCAATTGCATAAAATATCTTTTCGGGAGAGATGCGCTTGAATAAAAAACACAGATACGCTGCGTGTTGCGGGCAATGCCGTCTGCAATTCGAGGATGACGAGGAGCTGTTTTCCTGGGAGGGGGAGTATGTATGCGCCGACTGCTTTGACGCGCTGTTTTCGGAGCTTGACCGATATGACCGAGCAAGGCTCATAGGCAGCCGGATAATAAATTACCGGCACCCTTAACGGATGCCGGTAAGCAGATCTGTGCCCGTCAGCTCAGGCCGAGAAGCTCGAGCGTGCGCGTGTCGGCTCTGCCGCCGTAGAACTTATCCAGAACGGCCTTGAACACGGGATCGTCGGATACCTGTGCGAACAGCGTCATGCACGAGCGCAGCTTGAGATCGTCGGGGTAGCCCATGACGGCGCCTGCGTCGGAGCTTTCCAACGTCAAAAGTGCGCGGGATATCTCGATAAGACGCTCTCCGAGCACGGGATGCCCGATGTATCGCCGCGCCTCGTCGATGTCGGCGATGGAGTAGAGCTGAGCGGTATAGCTCATGCCGAGCCCGGCTATCTGGGGGAAGATGTACCACATCCAGTGGCTGCGCTTGCGCCCTGCGCGTATCTCGCGCAGCGCGGTATCGTAGGAGTGCTCCTGGGCTATGAGAAATCTGTCAAGAGAGTTGTTCATGCTATGCACCTCGGATGGTTTTGTTTTTATGCAGTTTAGCACCAAACGGCGGGATAGGCAAGACAGAACGGCTCAGAGCTTTGATTTTGCTGTATTCAGCGAGGCAATAAGCAGCCTTTTGAGCTCGGTGCAGTGATATAAAACTGCCTTGTCATCACAGTAGCCGCTTTCGATCAGCAGCTCAAGCCAGTATTCGCTTTCGGAGCATTCCTTGAGGGCGATCTGAAGCTTGGCTATAAAGTCGGCTTTACCGTGAGCATAGAACGCTTCGCGAATGTTGGCACCGATGCTGGTTCCGGAACGAATCAGCTGATTTGTCAATACCGACTCTCGCTTTGCAGCCTTTATTTCGTTGCAGACCTTTATAATTTCCAAAGCAAAGCTTTTTGATTTTGAAATAAGAGGACTGTCGCTCATTTGATCGCTCACCGTCTTTCAAATTGCTATTTCAATTCGCAGAATTGAAATACACCGTACTTATTCACTATTACCTATTACTTCTTACTTTACCAAAAAACCTTCGCGCAGACAAGGTAATAGTGAAAAAGTAAAAGGTAATAAGTAAAAAACCTCCACACTTTCGTGCGAAGGTTTTTTGGTGGGGGATGGTGGATTCGAACCACCGAAGGCATTGCCAGCAGATTTACAGTCTGTCCCCTTTGGCCACTCGGGAAATCCCCCAAATATACGATATAAAATTAATATGTCGGTGGAGCTGGTGGACGGACTCGAACCCCCGACCTGCTGATTACAAATCAGCTGCTCTACCAACTGAGCTACACCAGCACGATACCGGCTCAAATATAATAGCAAACCGCTCCGGGTTTGTCAACAAGAATTTTAATTATTTTATTCAGGGAGAATACGAATGAAATTAATAGAACTTTCCGCGGAATATAACGAAAGCGCGCTTTTGTGCAGACGACGTATAGCGGAGCTGAACCGAACGCTCTCGGACGAGCCCATGTGCGAGATCGACAGGCTCCGCCTGCGCCGCCGGATAGCCATACTTACGAGCATGATGCGCGATACGCTCGCCGTTTCGCGCTACCTTGAAAACTATTATAATTAAAGGAGAAGCATATGCAGGAGAGAAAAATGAACATGTTTGCAAGGCAGGAGGAATACATGGCGCTGCGTCAGTACATAAGGCTCGTGTCCGAAGCGTCGGGCGGCACGGCCGGAGCTCTGCGCCGGGCGATAAATTCCGAGCTGACCCGTCGCCAGAAGCAGCTCATAAGCATGTATTATATAGAGCAGCTGCCAATGCAGGAGATAGCCGACGAGCTGGGGCTTCACATATCCAGCGTCAGCCGCACGATAAAGCGCGGCCGCGAGCGTCTGAAAAGCAGCCTTTCCTACGGCGGCAGGAATCTCATGGCATCGTTAGAAGAATGTTAACTTTACACATCGGATGCGCCGTGATAGAATAGCGGCATGAAAAAGACAAAGAGAAAAACCAAAGCCGGCGGCGGGATAAGGCCGGTGTATATAGTCATCCTCATTGCCGCGCTGCTGCTGGCGGCGTATGCCTTCGTGCAGCTGCGACAGCGCGCCGGGAGGGAGGCCGACCCGCACTACGGCATGGTCGAGGTCTTTAACGGCGAAAGCTATGTGTGGATAACTCCGCAGGAGGGCGTCGCGCTCAACGACCTTGATAAAGAGGAGTTCATAACCGATCCGAACGGAAATCTCACCTACACAGGGCGCGAGTATAAGGCCAGCCGCGGCGTAGACGTGTCGTCGTATCAGGGCGATATCGACTGGCAGCAGGTCTATGACAGCGGCGTGCGCTTTGCCGTCGTCCGCGCCGGAGGCATGTACTACGGCAGCGGCGAGCTGTACACCGACGATAATTTTATCAAAAATATCGAGGGCGCAAGGGCGGCGGGTCTGCGTGTCGGCGCATATTTTTTCTCTCAGGCGATAACCGAGGCCGAGGCAAAGGCCGAGGCGAGCTTCGTGCTTGAGCTCTTAGGCGACAGAAAGCTCGACCTGCCGGTATTTTTCGACTGGGAGCGCATAGCCGGCGACGACGCCCGAACCGACGGGCTGGATAACGAAACGCTCACAGACTGCGCCGTTGCGTTCTGCGAGACGGTGAAGGCCGCGGGCTTCGAGCCGGGAGTGTACATATATAACGATACAGGCTACTACGGCTATGACCTTACGAGACTTCGGGATTACAAGTCGTGGTGCGTCGGCATCGGGAGCTATCCTTACTTTTACTATTACCACGATATGTGGCAGTACAGCTTCACCGGCCGCGTTCCCGGCATCAACGCCGACTGCGACCTGAACATGCTGTTTGAAAAGTGAAATATTAAGACCGCCGGCCGAGGCTTCGTCCGGCGGTTTTTCGCACTTATTCGCTTTAAAATAATTTAAAGCGAATAAGTAATGCGTTTAAAGCGAATAAAGCTTGACAATAAATGATATAATAAATATAATTATGGAGGACGGGAGGCGTTTAATATGAAGTTTTCCGATGAAAAGCGGCGCGCTATCGAAAGCTACATTTTAGATAAGGTCGGCAGCGGTGATCCGGAGCTGTCGCAGACTGTTGCCGCCGCGTTTGATATCAACAGAAACACTGCCCATAAATATATAAGCAGGCTCGTTGACGAGGGTGTTATAGAGCGCAGAAAGCGCGGCGAGTACGCACTTAAAAAAACCGAGTTTTCATACAGCCTCCGGCGCTCCGAGGGCGAGCTTGAGAGCGATATTGAGGTGTTCAACAAATGCCTCAAGCCGCATCTGACAAATCTGCCGGCCAATGTCAGGCAGATTTGGGAGTACACCTTCAGTGAGATGGTCAACAATGTCATAGATCACTCCGCTGCCGAGCAGCTGCAGGTGTTTATCATGCAAAGCCGCGTCGAGACGGAGGTCGTAATATATGATAACGGCATCGGGATTTTCGAGAAGATAAAAGATCACTTCGGCTTTCCGACGCTTGACGACGCGGTGTGCGAGCTGTTCAAGGGCAAGCTCACAACGGACGCGAAGAACCATTCCGGCGAGGGTATTTTCTTCAGCTCCAAAATGATGGACACATTTTTGATCGTATCCGACGGCAAGGTGTTCACGAACAACAAGTATGATGACAGCGTGATCGCAAGCCTGACGGCGTCTGAGGCAAAGGGCACGCTGGTGAGCATGACGCTGTCGAACAAGTCAAAGAAGAACTCGCAGGATATATTCGATGCATATTCAAATGTGGACGGCGGCTTTACAAAAACCACGATACCGCTCAAAAATATATTTGAAGGCTCTCCGGTATCCCGCTCACAGGCAAAGAGGATCTGCCATAGGCTTGAAAAATTCGAGGAGGTCATACTGGATTTCGATGCGATAGAGTGGATGGGGCAGGGCTTTGCCCATCAGATGTTTGCAGTGTTCCGCAGGGAGCATCCGAATATAAGCCTTGTTCCGATCAATATGAACGAGCCCGTCACGAAAATGTACAATCACGTTATGTATGACACATAAGCGTGAGTGTATATTAAACTGTATAAAGCAGCGGCCCTCATTAATAACAAAGGGTTTAAAAAAGCTCCCGTCTCGGACGGGAGCTTTTTATGCTTAAATTCACTTCATTGCGGCGACCGCCTCGTAGTCCTCGACGATCTCCTTTTCGGGCTTGCCGGTCAGCAGGGACACGACGACGATGAAGATGCAGGAGGTGACGAATGCGGGAAGCAGCTCGTAGATTGCAAGAGCACCGCCGATGGGAGCGATGGCGTATTTCCAGGTGAAGACCATCGCGGCGCCGGAGAACATGCCGGCGATAGCGCCCCACTTGTTGCAGCGCTTCCAGTACAGCGAGAAAAGGACGATGGGGCCGAAGGTAGCGCCGAAGCCCGCCCATGCAAACGATACGATGCGGAAGATGGAGCTTGAAGGATCGAGAGCAAACAGTACGCCGCAGACGGCAACGCCGAGAACGGTCACGCGGGCGACGACCATGCTCTTTTTGTCGCTCAGCTCAGCGCCGAATACGCCGCGGATGATATTCTGCGCAATGGCGCTTGCGGCGGCAAGCAGCTGAACGTCGGCGGTGGACATTGTCGCTGCAAGAATTCCCGCAAGGATAATGCCTGCCAGCAGAGCGAACAGCACGCCGTATTCGGAGAGAACGGCCGCGATTGCAACTATCAGCGATTCGGCAGAGGAGGAATCGGCAAACATGGTAACAATGCCGGATTTCGCCATGGAGTAGCCGACAACGCCGATGAACACCGCGATAGACAGGGAGATCACTACCCAGGCGGTTGCGACACGGCGGCTGAGCTTGAGCTTATTCTCGTCCTCGATCGCCATGAAGTGCAGGATAACGTGAGGCATGCCGAAGTAGCCGAGCGCCCATGCGAGCATGGATATGATCTTGAGAGTACCGAATTCGCCTGCCTCGGCAGCCGTTATGCTGGTGGAGGCGGTCAGGCTCAGATAGCCGGGGATGGCCTTGGCGTTTGCAATGACCTGATCCCAGCCGCCGGCCGAGCTGACGCCGAAGATAAGAACCGCGGCAAGTGCAAATATCATGATAAGGCTCTGAACAAGGCTCGTTACCGATGCCGCCTTGAAGCCGCCGCAGGCTGTGTAAGCGACGATAACGACCGCGCTTATTATCATTGCGGGAGCATACTGGAAGTTAAACAGCGTACCGAACAGCTTGCCGCAGGCAGCAAAGCCGGAGGCGGTGTAGGGAACGTAGAAAACGATAATCATAATAGCTCCGAGAGCTTCGATTATCTTAGTATTGTCACGGAAACGGCGAGATATGTATTCGGGCAGGGTGATAGCTCCCAATCTTACCGAATACCGGCGCAGACGCTTTGCAACGAAAAGCCAGTTGAGGTAAGTGCCGAGCGCAAGACCTATAGCCGTCCAGCTTGCCTCCGCGATGCCGTAGAAGAAGGCAAGACCGGGAACGCCCATAAGAAGCCATGCGCTCATGTCCGAGGCCTCTGTGGAAAGCGCTGTGACGATAGGGCCGAGCTTGCGGCCGCCGAGGTAGAACTCGTGCGCGTCGGACTGACCCTTGGAATAGTAAACGCCGATAGCGATCATGCCTGCGAGGTAGACGACGATGGCAATCAGTATACAAATAATATTAGCTGACATGTTTCTTTCTCCAATCATTTTTAAACGATGTTTGCATTATAGACTCGCAAAAAATGCATTGCAAGGCGAAAGATTGAGAAAACAACTTGATTTTTCGAAAAAACGGGGTATACTATTACCACACCTAATATTTTTCATGTTAGCATGAATAAAATTCATAAAATATCATCGGAGAACGGCAATGAGCATTTCAAAATACGAGACGCTGGCCAAGGTCGTGGAGCTCGGCAGCCTCACGCGGGCGGCAGACGCTCTCGGCTGCACGCAGTCGGCGGTCAGCCATGCTATTAATAATTTGGAAGCCGAGCTCGGCTTTGCGGTCATAACCCGCTCACGCGCCGGAGTTAAGCTCACCGACGACGGCGAGCGCATAATGCCCTCGGTGCGCGGCATGCTCAACTATGAAGAGCAGCTGCGCCAGACAGCCTCGGCCATTCGCGGCCTGGATTCCGGCACCGTGCGCATCGGGGCATTCACCTCCGTCGCCGTCCACTGGCTGCCCGGCGTTATAAAGGAATTTCAGCACGACTATCCGAATGTCGATTTAAAGCTCTTAAACGGCGACTATTATGACGTTGAGCGCTGGATAGAGGAGGGAAGCATCGACCTCGGCTTTGTAAACGTTCCGACGAAGCTCAGATGCGAGTGCATACCGCTGATGGAGGACAGACTGCTGGCCATACTCCCGCACGGGCACAAGTTTGAGTCATATCCCAAGTTTCCGCTCGTCGAATGCGAGACGGAGGCATTCATAACGCTCCTGGAGGAATCCAACCACGATGCCAACCGTGCGCTCACAGCCGCCGGAGTAAAGCCGAACATCCGATTTTCCACGAAGGACGACTACGCCATAATCGCAATGGTCGAAAAGGGACTCGGCATATCCATAATGCCCGAGCTGCTGCTGAAAGGCCGTCACGACGATATAGTAATAAAGGAGCTCGTTCCGCCCTCAAAGCGCATTATCGGCCTTGCCATAACGGAAACCAGCCGCAACAGTCCCGCCACGCGCAAATTCGCCGACTACACAATCGACTGGGTGCGCCGCGGCGGTATTGTCAAAGAGAAAAAGGCGGAAAGCGCCGAAAAGGGGTGCTGACACAGGCGGCAGGGGGTCGGCCACCGTCAGCTATTGCTAAGCAGTAAAGTATGTGTTAATATGTAAAGTTAGTAAAAATCAGCGTTAGCCTGATATAAACATATAAACAGTTGTTTCAGAGAGGATAGGCAAATGAAGATCGTAATCGTCGGCGCGGGCAAGATAGGCTACTCGCTTGCCGAGGAGCTGACAAACGAGAATCACGATATAACGGTCGTGGATATCGACAAGGACAAGGTAAAGCTCCTGTCGGACACGCTGGACGTCATGACACTGTGCGGAAACGGCGCGGCGATATCAATCCAGCGCGAGGCGAATGTCGACGAGAGCGACCTGCTCATCGCCGTCACGGCGCAGGACGAGCTGAACATGCTCGCGTGCATCGTAGCACGTAAGCTCGGCTGCAAGAACACTATCGCACGCGTGCGCAATCTTGAGTACACCGAGCAGCTTTACGTTCTCAAGTCCGAGCTCGGTCTGTCCATGACCATAAACCCCGAGCTTCTGGCTGCAAAGGAGATATACCGCCTTCTCCAGATTCCGGCGTTTATAAAGCGCGATACCTTTGCCGAGGGCAAGGCGGAGATAGTCGAGCTCTTTATCGCCGAGGGCAGCCCTCTCGACGGGCTGCGCCTTGCCGATCTGAGGAAAAAGATAAATGTCAAGGTTCTCATCTGCGCGGTTCTGCGCGACGAGAAGGTGTTCATCCCCGACGGCAGCTTTGTTCTGCACAGGGGCGATAAGATCTACGTCACCGCTCCGGCGGCCTCGCTCGTTGAGCTCACGCACGAGCTCAAGCTGCGCAGTAAAAAGAGTAAAAACGTGCTCATTGTCGGCGGCGGAAGGATCGCCGAGTACCTTGCGCCGATGCTCATCAAGACCGGCACGAGCATAAAGCTTATCGAGATGAAGCGCGCAAGGTGCGAGTACCTCGCCGAGAAGTACCCGGAGATGAGCGTCATCTGCTCGGACGGCTCGAGCCAGGCGGTGCTGAAAACGCACAACATACGGCAGATGGACGCGGTGCTGCCGCTGACGAACATGGACGAGGAGAACATCATCATCGGCATGTTCGCACGCAAGGTCGGCGTTCCGCAGCTGCTGACGAAGATAAACCGCCTTGAGTACGGCGAGATTCTCGGCGACCGCGGCGCGGACAGCCTGATAAGCCCCAAGAGCCTGTCCACCTATGCCATCATCCGCTATGTCCGCGCAATGGAGAACACCGGCGGCAGCGCGGTGCTCACCATCCACCGCATAGCCGACGGCGGCGCGGAGGCGCTGGAGTTTGCCGTGACCGACGCGACCGAGCACCTGCACGAGACGCTCACGGACATAAGGCTCAAGCCCGGCATACTGATCGCCTGCATAAACCACATGGGCAGGATCATCATCCCCGGCGGCCGCGACACGCTCTCGGCCGGCGATACGGTCGTCATCGTCACGACCGCGGGGCGCGAGATCCTTGACCTCAACGACATATTTGCGTAATGAACATAAGTACGATAAGAAAAACGATAGGCGTCATACTGTGCATCGAGGCGGCGTTCATGCTGCCGCCGTTTGCGCTTGCGGTCGCCGACGGCAACGAGGCGGCGATGCGCGGCTTTGCATCCGGAATTATGGCGGTGCTGCTCGTCGGTCTGCCCTGCGGCATTATCCGCAGCAAGGACCGTCCGCTCGGCGCACGCGACGGCTTTGTGACGGTCGCGCTGGCGTGGATCATCATCTCATTGTTCGGCGCCGTGCCGTTCTACGCCTCTGGCGTTATTCCGAGCATCTCCGGCGCGGTATTCGAGACCGTCTCCGGCTTCACGACCACGGGCGCGACGATCATCGACGACGTCGAGGCCGCGCCGAGGGCGATACTGCTCTGGCGCAGCATTACCAACTGGATCGGCGGCATGGGCGTGCTGGTGTTTCTGCTTGCCATTGCGCTGGTCGCGCGCGAGGGCGGCTCGATGTTCCTGCTTCGTGCGGAGTTTCCGGGCCCGATGGCGGCAAAGCTCGTGCCGCGTATGCAGAAGTCGGCAAAGCTGCTGTATGAGATATATATAGTAATGACCCTTGCGCAGATCATCCTGCTGCTGCTCGGCGGCCTGCCGCTTTTCGACTGCGTGAACATATCGCTCAGCACGGTCTCGACCGGCGGCTTCTGCGTGCGCAACGACAGCATGGCGTCCTACGGCGCGTATGCGCAGAACGTGACGCTCGTTTTCATGACGCTGTGCAGCATAAGCTTCAGCCTGTTTTACTGCGCCGTTGCGCGTGAATTTCTGCGCATCCGCCGCAGCCGTGAGCTGCGCACCTTTATCATCGTCGTGCTGGGCGTTGCGCTGCTCATGGGCATCGACACCGCGTCGAAAATCGAAAGCCTCGGACAGGGCGTGCACCACACGCTGTTTCAGGTCGTCTCCATCATCAGCACGACCTGCTACGTCTCCATCGACGCGTCGTTCTGGTCGCCGTTTGTGTGGTCTATGCTGACGGTTCTGATGATAACCGGCCCCATGTCCGGCTCCACCGGCGGCGGCATGAAGCTGTCGCGTGTCATGATCCTCTGCAAGAGCACCTACCGCGCCGTTGCGCGCACCGTGACGCCGAACTCGGTGCACCTTATCCACCTTGACGGCGAGATCGTCGAGGAGGACACGGTCTCGGCTGTCGGCAGCTTTGCGGTGGCGTACTTCATGGCGGTCATAATGACGGGCGTGGTGCTGTCGCTCGACGGACTGACGATAGGCGACGGCATGCTTGCCGGCATTTCGAGCCTCAGCAACGTCGGCTACGGCATCGACTCGAACACCTTCACCATGGGCGTGTCGAGACTGAGCATCCCGAGCAAAGCGGTGCTGTGCTTTGACATGTTCCTCGGCCGCCTCGAGATATTCCCCATGCTGATCCTCTTTGCGCCCGAAACATGGAAAAAGTGAGCACCCCCTCATGCCTTCCCCTTGAGGAAATGTGTTTGCCTGACGGCAAATGATTTGAATAACACCTCATCCGTCACCTGACGGTGACACCTTCCCCTCCCGCTCCGCTAGGGGAAGGCACCGCGCTCCCCTGCCTTCCCCTTGCGTGAAAGCTATTGCCCCTGCCTTCCCCTTGAGGGGAAGGTGTCGGCGAAGCCGACGGATGAGGTGACACGGATGAGGTGACACAAAAAATCGAGGTGACCCATGAACAACAGCAACGCCGAACTGACAAAACTTGCACAGCACCTGCGAAAAAACATGACGAAGGAAGAGCGCCGCCTGTGGTACGACTTTCTGCGGCTCCGGCCGCTCAACTTCAACCGCCAAAAGGTGATAGGCCGCTATATCGTCGATTTTTACTGTGCTCAAGCAAAGCTCGTCATCGAGCTGGACGGCTCGCAGCACTGCGAGGAGGAAGGCAGGGCGAAGGACGCCGAGCGCGACGCGTATCTGCGCGGCCTGGGACTGACGGTGTGCCGGTATTCGAATTTAGATGTGATGCGCAATTTTGAAGGAGTGTGCACGGACATAATGCAGCATATAAAGAGGTGTTTGCCTGACGGCAAATGATTTGAATAACACCTCATCCGTCACCTGACGGTGACACCTTCCCCTCCCGCTCCGCTAGGGGAAGGCACCGCGCTCCCCTGCCTTCCCCTTGCGTGAAAGCTATTGCCCCTGCCTTCCCCTTGAGGGGAAGGTGTCGGCGAAGCCGACGGATGAGGTGACACGGATGAGGTGAACATCGCCCTCCCTTGCCTTCCCCTTGAGGGGAAGGTGTCGGCGAAGCCGACGGATGAGGTGAAAAAACTCAAGCGCGACGGATGCGGAGGAAATCAAATCCGTGCGGCACAGCCGCACACCTCAATTATACATTATACATTATTCACTATTCCTTCGCAGGCGCAGACTGCGCCGTTATCCCCCCAAACCCTGCAACCGAAATGTAACCAAAAAATTTCACAAAAACGCTTGAAACCTGCCGTAGAGTATGCTATAATCAAGAAAATATGTTTGGAGAGGATTTTGGTCCGAATTCAAGCGTATTTGACAAAACTTTTTCAACCCAATATCTTAAACGGAGGTAAACAAGAGAAAATGAAAAAGAGACTGTTGAGCATGCTGATGGCTGTTCTCATGATCGCATCTCTGGTTCCTGCTACCGCACTGGTGGCATCCGCTGATTGCGACCATGCTGATACATTCAGCTACAGCATCACAAACGACGCTGCAAAGAAGCAGCCCGGCTTGGATATCCAGGTATGCAACAAGTGCGGCGAGATTCTTAAGGCTGTAGTTACACCTTTTGCAGACCTTAAGGATATCTGCAAGGATTCCCACACCTTTAAGAGCGAAGTTCTGCAGGCTTCCAACTGCGAGAAGCCCAGCATCACTGTTACTTACTGCTCCAAGTGCGGTACCGGCGCAGACAAGCCTGTCATGGTAAGCGATCTTGAAAAGGTCGGCCATGTCTACACCAAGTTCACCGTAGTAGGTCAGCCCACCTGCCAGGATTACGGCTGGGGCTATACTATCTGTGACAAATGCGGCGAGCCTGAGTTTGTTTTCGGCGCATATGCAACTTCCATGATGCCTAAGACCGCTACTTATGCTCAGAAGGCGGCAGTTGAAGCACAGTTTGCTCCGACCAATGTCGACCATGCGAATATGGACGCTTTCGTTGCAGACACCAAGGACGTTTACGACACCTATATGGTTGCCGGACACCTCATTTATAACCGCCTTATGTGGAAAGCACCTGTTGCACCCACCCATTCCCTGACTGTCGGCGGCACTCCCTCGTCCTATGTTACGGATTGCTACGGCAAGGATCCGTACCTGATGAAGTACCTTGTACGTCAGGATGTTACCAATGCTCTTGTTGAGGGAGATGAAACCGGTCACGGCCTCGGCTATGAAGCGGCTAAGCACTGCCCTTACGGCGATGCCTACATTGACGGCAAGAACCTTGACGGCCTGAACTACAGCCATGCAAGCGCAATGACCTGCACCAAGCAGGGCTACTATCCGTATATCGACAAAGACGGCGTGAAGCGCGACGGCATCACCGATATGTGGCATTGCAGCGTGTGCAACAAGGACTTCGGCGGCGAAGTTCTCCCCTACAACGAGTATTACAAGGACTTCATGTTTGACAACATGGGTCTCCCCACCAAGGGCGTTGTCGAAAACGACATGTGGACTGGCAACGATGGTGTTAAGGCAACCTGCACCACCGACGGCAAGACCGCAACTGTTTACAAGTACGTAAAGCTTGCCAACGGTGAACTCGGCTGGCAGGTATACACTCCCTCTCAGAAGATTGACATGCTCGGTCATGACCTCAAGAAGATCGAGTCCAAGGAAGCAACCTGCACTGAGCCCGGCTGGATTTGCGACAACTACTTTGTCTGCACTCGCGGCGATTACGCTCAGGGCAACATTGTAGCAGTTTATGAGGCACCCTGCAAGCCCATGGCAAAGGTTCTCGTTGAGCCTACCTGCAAGAACAGAGGCCTTAGTGTAAATGTTTGCTCTGTCTGCGGTGAGCTTTATTCCTACAACCAAGAGAGTCCGTTTAAATACATCCCCGCAGTTCCTCACACCGCTGGCGATCCCGTCAACGCTAAGGAAGCAACCTGCACCGAAGTCGGCTATACCGGCGACAAGGTCTGCAAGTGGTGCGGCATCGTCATCGAGAAGGGCAAAGAGATCCCCATGAAGGAGCACACTGTTGTTGACGTGGCTGCTGTTGAGGCAACCTGCACCGCTGACGGCATGACCGCCGGCACCAAGTGCTCTGTCTGCGGCACTGTTCTCTCCGGCTGCGAGGTCGTCAAGGCTCTCGGCCACGACTACAAGGACGGCAAGTGCACCCGCTGCGGCGAGAAGGATCCCAACTACGTAGCACCTGAGTTCAAGGACGCTGCTTCCATCAGGGATTATGCTAAGGACGCAGTTGCATGGGCAGCCAAGGAAGGCATCGTCAAGGGCGACGACAATGGCAACTTCCTCCCGACCGCTGACATCACCCGTCAGGACTTCGTCACCATGCTGTGGCGTCTGAAGGGCTCCGTCGCTTCCGAGAAGGCACTCACCTTCGGCGACAAGGCTGACATTAAGGATTACGCACAGACCGCAGTTGCATGGGCAGTCGAGAACGGCTACATCAAGGGCCGCGACAACGGCAACTTTGATCCTGCTGCAAAGATCACCCGTGCTGAGATCGTAGCTATCCTCAACCGCATTGCTGAGAACGCAAAGGCTGAGAAGGCTGCTGACTTCACCGACATTGCAACTCACTGGGCAAAGGACGCGATCGCATGGGCAGCTGAGGCCGGCATCGTAAACGGCGTTGGCAACAACATGTTCGCTCCCAACGACAACGCAAGCCGTCAGGATACCGTTGTTATGCTCTACAAGTTCGTAAACCTGAAGTAATTCAATAATCCGCAATTCTAACGAAGCTTAGAGATTTCAATTATTAATTTGTCTCTTGTTATAACTATTCGTTATGTTGCATAAAAGCAGCGCCGCAGAGGTTTCCCCTCTGCGGCGTTGTGATTTTTTTAATGAGTTTGCCTGACGGCAAATGATTTAATAGGCAACCCCACCGGCTCGGCTAAAGCCGACCCACCTCCCCTTACACAGGGGAGGCGGCGCACCCCTTTGGCTCCCCTTGAGGGAATGTGTTTGCCTGACGGCAAATGATTTGAATAACACCTCATCCGTCACCTGACGGTGACACCTTCCCCTCCCGCTCCGCTAGGGGAAGGCACCGCGCTCCCCTGCCTTCCCCTTGCGTGAAAGCTATTGCCCCTGCCTTCCCCTTGAGGGGAAGGTGTCGGCGAAGCCGACGGATGAGGTGACACGGATGAGGTGACACAAAAAATCGAGGTGACCCATGAACAACAGCAACGCCGAACTGACAAAACTTGCACAGCACCTGCGAAAAAACATGACGAAGGAAGAGCGCCGCCTGTGGTACGACTTTCTGCGGCTCCGGCCGCTCAACTTCAACCGCCAAAAGGTGATAGGCCGCTATATCGTCGATTTTTACTGTGCTCAAGCAAAGCTCGTCATCGAGCTGGACGGCTCGCAGCACTGCGAGGAGGAAGGCAGGGCGAAGGACGCCGAGCGCGACGCGTATCTGCGCGGCCTGGGACTGACGGTGTGCCGGTATTCGAATTTAGATGTGATGCGCAATTTTGAAGGAGTGTGCACGGACATAATGCAGCATATAAAGAGGTGTTTGCCTGACGGCAAATGATTTGAATAACACCTCATCCGTCACCTGACGGTGACACCTTCCCCTCCCGCTCCGCTAGGGGAAGGCACCGCGCTCCCCTGCCTTCCCCTTGCGTGAAAGCTATTGCCCCTGCCTTCCCCTTGAGGGGAAGGTGTCGGCGAAGCCGACGGATGAGGTGACACGGATGAGGTGAACATCGCCCTCCCTTGCCTTCCCCTTGAGGGGAAGGTGTCGGCGAAGCCGACGGATGAGGTGAAAAAACTCAAGCGCGACGGATGCGGAGGAAATCAAATCCGTGCGGCACAGCCGCACACCTCAATTATACATTATACATTATTCACTATTCCTTCGCAGGCGCAGACTGCGCCGTTATCCCCCCAAACCCTGCAACCGAAATGTAACCAAAAAATTTCACAAAAACGCTTGAAACCTGCCGTAGAGTATGCTATAATCAAGAAAATATGTTTGGAGAGGATTTTGGTCCGAATTCAAGCGTATTTGACAAAACTTTTTCAACCCAATATCTTAAACGGAGGTAAACAAGAGAAAATGAAAAAGAGACTGTTGAGCATGCTGATGGCTGTTCTCATGATCGCATCTCTGGTTCCTGCTACCGCACTGGTGGCATCCGCTGATTGCGACCATGCTGATACATTCAGCTACAGCATCACAAACGACGCTGCAAAGAAGCAGCCCGGCTTGGATATCCAGGTATGCAACAAGTGCGGCGAGATTCTTAAGGCTGTAGTTACACCTTTTGCAGACCTTAAGGATATCTGCAAGGATTCCCACACCTTTAAGAGCGAAGTTCTGCAGGCTTCCAACTGCGAGAAGCCCAGCATCACTGTTACTTACTGCTCCAAGTGCGGTACCGGCGCAGACAAGCCTGTCATGGTAAGCGATCTTGAAAAGGTCGGCCATGTCTACACCAAGTTCACCGTAGTAGGTCAGCCCACCTGCCAGGATTACGGCTGGGGCTATACTATCTGTGACAAATGCGGCGAGCCTGAGTTTGTTTTCGGCGCATATGCAACTTCCATGATGCCTAAGACCGCTACTTATGCTCAGAAGGCGGCAGTTGAAGCACAGTTTGCTCCGACCAATGTCGACCATGCGAATATGGACGCTTTCGTTGCAGACACCAAGGACGTTTACGACACCTATATGGTTGCCGGACACCTCATTTATAACCGCCTTATGTGGAAAGCACCTGTTGCACCCACCCATTCCCTGACTGTCGGCGGCACTCCCTCGTCCTATGTTACGGATTGCTACGGCAAGGATCCGTACCTGATGAAGTACCTTGTACGTCAGGATGTTACCAATGCTCTTGTTGAGGGAGATGAAACCGGTCACGGCCTCGGCTATGAAGCGGCTAAGCACTGCCCTTACGGCGATGCCTACATTGACGGCAAGAACCTTGACGGCCTGAACTACAGCCATGCAAGCGCAATGACCTGCACCAAGCAGGGCTACTATCCGTATATCGACAAAGACGGCGTGAAGCGCGACGGCATCACCGATATGTGGCATTGCAGCGTGTGCAACAAGGACTTCGGCGGCGAAGTTCTCCCCTACAACGAGTATTACAAGGACTTCATGTTTGACAACATGGGTCTCCCCACCAAGGGCGTTGTCGAAAACGACATGTGGACTGGCAACGATGGTGTTAAGGCAACCTGCACCACCGACGGCAAGACCGCAACTGTTTACAAGTACGTAAAGCTTGCCAACGGTGAACTCGGCTGGCAGGTATACACTCCCTCTCAGAAGATTGACATGCTCGGTCATGACCTCAAGAAGATCGAGTCCAAGGAAGCAACCTGCACTGAGCCCGGCTGGATTTGCGACAACTACTTTGTCTGCACTCGCGGCGATTACGCTCAGGGCAACATTGTAGCAGTTTATGAGGCACCCTGCAAGCCCATGGCAAAGGTTCTCGTTGAGCCTACCTGCAAGAACAGAGGCCTTAGTGTAAATGTTTGCTCTGTCTGCGGTGAGCTTTATTCCTACAACCAAGAGAGTCCGTTTAAATACATCCCCGCAGTTCCTCACACCGCTGGCGATCCCGTCAACGCTAAGGAAGCAACCTGCACCGAAGTCGGCTATACCGGCGACAAGGTCTGCAAGTGGTGCGGCATCGTCATCGAGAAGGGCAAAGAGATCCCCATGAAGGAGCACACTGTTGTTGACGTGGCTGCTGTTGAGGCAACCTGCACCGCTGACGGCATGACCGCCGGCACCAAGTGCTCTGTCTGCGGCACTGTTCTCTCCGGCTGCGAGGTCGTCAAGGCTCTCGGCCACGACTACAAGGACGGCAAGTGCACCCGCTGCGGCGAGAAGGATCCCAACTACGTAGCACCTGAGTTCAAGGACGCTGCTTCCATCAGGGATTATGCTAAGGACGCAGTTGCATGGGCAGCCAAGGAAGGCATCGTCAAGGGCGACGACAATGGCAACTTCCTCCCGACCGCTGACATCACCCGTCAGGACTTCGTCACCATGCTGTGGCGTCTGAAGGGCTCCGTCGCTTCCGAGAAGGCACTCACCTTCGGCGACAAGGCTGACATTAAGGATTACGCACAGACCGCAGTTGCATGGGCAGTCGAGAACGGCTACATCAAGGGCCGCGACAACGGCAACTTTGATCCTGCTGCAAAGATCACCCGTGCTGAGATCGTAGCTATCCTCAACCGCATTGCTGAGAACGCAAAGGCTGAGAAGGCTGCTGACTTCACCGACATTGCAACTCACTGGGCAAAGGACGCGATCGCATGGGCAGCTGAGGCCGGCATCGTAAACGGCGTTGGCAACAACATGTTCGCTCCCAACGACAACGCAAGCCGTCAGGATACCGTTGTTATGCTCTACAAGTTCGTAAACCTGAAGTAATTCAATAATCCGCAATTCTAACGAAGCTTAGAGATTTCAATTATTAATTTGTCTCTTGTTATAACTATTCGTTATGTTGCATAAAAGCAGCGCCGCAGAGGTTTCCCCTCTGCGGCGTTGTGATTTTTTTAATGAGTTTGCCTGACGGCAAATGATTTAATAGGCAACCCCACCGGCTCGGCTAAAGCCGACCCACCTCCCCTTACACAGGGGAGGCGGCGCACCCCTTTGGCTCCCCTTGAGGGAATGTGTTTGCCTGACGGCAAATGATTTGAATAACACCTCATCCGTCACCTGACG
>URAL01000011.1 GCA_900545805.1 uncultured Eubacteriales bacterium
GAGCCTGCTTTACCAGCTCGTTGTCGGCATTCTCAAGAAGACTTTCGAAGTAGATCAGATGCTTAAGATCTTTCATTTTTCGACCTCATTTATTAAAAAATTTTTAACTATATCTTCATGCAGACATCCCATGCGCGCCAGATGACGGTGCGCAGGTTGCCGATAGCTACACAGTCGCCGACTCTGTAGACCTTATTGTTATCCTTCCCGCCTACGGGAGTGGGAATAAAGCCGATGCCGTTTACAACGCTGTCACACTCTACAAAGAAGGTGTCGCCGTTCTGAACGTTCTTAACAGTGCAGCCCTTGTCGGTGATTTCGGTAACGGTGGAGTGCAGATATACAGGAACCTTGTGATATTCCATTGCGTCGCGCAGGAAGGAGGTGTTTGCAAGGCAGGTAGCCTGAGCGGCAACGAGGTCACCGGCGTACTCGACGATGATCGGGTGTTTTCCGTAGTTGAGCAGCATATCGTAAGCTGCTTCGCAGGAGGACTGGCCGCCGCCTATAAACAGAACCTTATCGCCGACATCGACCTTATCCTTGAGCACCTGAGTGAAGGTGAGCGTCTTGTCAAAGCCTTTGATGTTGGGCATGGTTCTGGGAACCGAGCCGCTTGCTACGATGATATCGTCAAAGCCGTGCAGAGTGCCGAGATCGTTGACCTCGGTGTTGAGGCGAACGTCGATGCCCTGCTTTTCGATCTCGTTGCGGTACCAGCGGATGAGCTCCTTGTCGTTTTCCTTGAAGGTCATTGCGGATGCGGTGAGGAACAGGCCTCCGAGCTCTCCGGCCTTTTCAAATATGGTGGGGATGTGGCCGCGCTGCTTGAGAACGAGCGCGCACTCCATGCCGCCGATGCCGCCGCCTATGATGGCGACTTTTTTTGCTTTCTTTGCGGGAACTATCTTGTAGCGATTGTGCTGCATGGTGGTCGGGTTCAGAGCGCAGCGTGCAAGATGCAGCGAGTCACCGAGATGCTGAATGTTGGGGGTGCCTGCGAACTTGGCCATGTTGAAGCAGCCGTTGTGACAGCGGATACAGGGCTTTATCTCGTTTTCGTTTCCGGCCTTTATTTTATGAATCCAGTCGTGGTCAACGAGGTTCTGACGCGCTATTGCAACTGCGTCGAGCTTGCCTGCCTTGATCTCCTCGGCGGCCTTAACGGGATCCATTCGTCCTGCGCAGACTACGGGCTTATCGGTGAACTTCTTAATATGCTCAACATACTCAAGGTTGCAGTTATCGGGCATATACTGAGGCGGATGTGCCCAGTACCAGGCGTCATAGGTGCCGTTGTCGCAGTTGAACATATCGTAGCCTGCATCGGCCAGATACTTGACTGCCCTCTCGGACTCCTCCATGTCACGGCCGAACTCCTTGAAGTCGGTCTCGTAGGGCATTGCGCCCTTACCCCAGTCCTTGGTCTTGGAAACGACTGAGTAGCGCAGGGAAACGGGGAAGTCCTTGCCGCATGCGGCCTTTATTGCCTGAACTATTTCAACGGGGAAGCGGAAACGGTTCTCGAAGGAGCCGCCGTACTCATCAGTGCGGTAGTTCATATTGCTGATGGTGAACTGGTCAAGCAGATAGCCCTCATGAACGGCGTGAATCTCAACGCCGTCAACGCCTGCATCCATAAGCTTTTTGGCGGTCTTTGCGAATGCATCGACCTGATCGTGAATCTCTTTAATGGTCATGGGACGGGATTTTATCTCGTCATACCAGCGGTTAGGAGTAGCCGAAGCCGATGCGGTGATATAGTCAAGGTCTGCTATGGGGCTTGCAAGCTTACCGAGCAGGGGGTGCTTAAGAAGGGTTACCATGGGCTTTGTGATAGCCATGGAGCGTCCCATGCCGGCTGCTAGCTGGATAAAGAGCTTGGAGCCGGTTTTGTGGAACTCCTTCATGTAAACGGCAAGATCCTTGAACATCTTGTCATTCTGGTACAGCCAGCGGCCGAGGATCGGATCCTTGATGCACTGCATGCCGGGCAGGATAAGGCCGACGCCGTCCTGAGCGCGGTTAAGCAGGAAATAAGCCGCCTCCTTATCAAGATGGCTGGGCTCCATCCAGCCGAACAGGGATGTACCGCCCATCGAGCACTGGACGATGCGGTTGGGAATCTCGACATTGCCGATCTTCCAGGGGGTAAACAGGGCTTCATACTTAGGGTTCATTGCGTTTCCTTCCTTTTCCATATGTTTTTTTACGCGATAGATATTATAAATGTCAGTATGTATGACATTTATAATTAAAAAACGGCAGAACCTCATTTTTGAAGTTCCGAAATGCCGTTAATCTTTACTTTTACTTTTTGCAGCGAAGCATTGCGTGAACATATCGCACATTGCGCGAAGCCTTTTGCGTGCGTCTATCTCTCCGGCGCTTGGTACGCCGACCGTAAGACGCTGCATCATGCCGAGAATGGAATCATAAGCGTTATAGTAAAGCTGCTTTATGTCAGCCTCAGGATCGACCGTTCCGTCCTCAAGCCCGCGCACTATGGCCAGCGAAAGGGGACCGGTGTATTCCTCAAAGCGCTCCGGCGGACGGTTTACTACCTTTTCGTTTTTCCCTGCGTTAAAGAGCGCGACCTCAGCGTCGAGTGAGAAGCGGATGCCGTCGGGATCCACAAACAGAATGTTTGAGTAGCTGTTTAAAATTATGGATATTTGCTCAATGCCGCTCAGTTGATTATAATCGTTATTGTCAAGCGCCCAGGCAATGTACTCCTTGGCTCTGTCCCAGTAGCAGAAGGCGGCGGCTATTACAATGTCGCTTTTCGTTGTAAAGTACCTGTACACCGAACGCTCGGTAAGGCCGGAGGCCTTTGCTATATCGGATACCGTAGTATTTGCAATGCCGTTATTTATGAAACAGTCAAGCGCTTTTTCCGTAACGAGCCGGATGTTCTGAGCTCTTACCTCTTCAAGTGACATATATATACCTCAAATTAAAATGTCATATTAACTGACATGAAGCATTATACACTCGAAAAATACGTTTTGCAAGAGCAAATAATTATTTTTTTCACATTATTTTCGGTTTTTTTTCCTTTGCTTTCTATTATGTCGCCTGAGCTTTCTCGGATCGGGGATAAGAACGTCCACTGCGATATAACCTATGGCGAACAGAGCAATGACCGATATAACAAGAACTAAGCTTTCCATAGCAGCACCTCATCTCCTGGTCCAAATCTGCGGCGACAGCAGCAGAAGGAGCGGATATATTTCAAGCCTGCCAAGCAGCATGGCAAAGGATAAAACAAGCTTTGAAAATACTGAATAATCGGCAAAGCTTGCGCTCGGACCGACAAGTCCGAAGCCGGGGCCGACATTATTGATACAACTCACAGCAGCGGAAAAATTTGTTTCCAGACCAAACGGCTCGAAGCTTATCAGCAGAAATACGGCGCCTATTATAGCGATATACAGCGCAAAATAAGATAATACCTGCTTTTCGCCCTGAGCATCAACACGCCTCCCATTTAAAATAACGGAGCTGACCTCGCGCGGGCGCAGCGCCCGGCGCAGATCGTTTCGGGCTATCTGCATAAGAACGACAACACGGCTCATTTTAAGTCCGCCCGCCGTAGAGCCCATACAGCCGCCGAAAAACATCAGAACGAGCAAAACAGCCTTGGCAAGCTGAGGCCATTTGTCAAAATCGGCAGTTGCATATCCGGTCGTCGTAATGATCGATGATACCTGAAACGCCGAAAGGCGCACCGCATCTGAAATGCTTTTGTAAACGGGGAATATGCTGACGGTGATGACCAGCATTGAGGCAAGACTTATTCCGAAATAGCACTTGAGCTCGTTAGACCTGAGCACCTCACGCCATCTTTTTACGAGCAGCAGATAATACATATTGAAGCTTACGCCGAACAGCATCATGAACACTGTTATCACCCACTGACAGAACGGAGAATAAGAAGCGATGCTGTCGGCCTTTATCCCAAAGCCGCCCGTGCCGGCGGTACCGAGAGCGTGAACGATGCTGTCAAACAGCGGCATACCTCCGCACAAAAGCAAAACGATCTCAATAATTGTCATAGCGAGATATATGTAATAAAGGATCTTTGCCGTCCCGCTGGAACGAGGGGTAAGCTTGTCAACGCTGTGTCCGGGCATCTCGGCGCGCAGAATATTTACCGAGCGTTCAGGTGTCTTTTCCATTACGGCCATTATGAACACAAGAACGCCCATACCTCCAATCCAGTGAGTGAAGCTGCGCCAGAACAAAAGCCCATGGCTGAGAGACTCCACGTCAGTAAGTATCGAGGCGCCCGTTGTTGTAAATCCGGATACCGTTTCGAAAAATGCATCTGTAAATGAAGGGATGCTGCCGCTTATTACAAACGGGAGCGCTCCGAACAAGGATATTCCGAGCCATGAAAGGGCGACTATTGCAAGCCCGTCACGGGTATAAAGGCTTTTATTCTCACTGTGGCAGAGCTTTGTGAGAAGAAATCCGGCTGCAGCCGCCGCCGATGAGGAGATGATAAACGCAAGCAGACACTTATCACCGTATATGACCGACACCGCAAGCGGCAGCAGCATGAGCGCAGCTTCGAGGATAAGTACTCTGCCAACTGTGTGTAAAACAAGCTTTATCTTCATTTGTCTATCACATCCGAAAGGTCGCACAGCTTTCTGCCGGCGGCAATTATTATCACACGGTCGTCCGGAAGAATAACATCATCACCGCAGGGAATAATGTTCTTGCCTCCGCGAATTATGCCCGCAAGCAGAATATCGGGCTTGAGCTTCAGGTCCTTTACGGGAATATTCGTGTAACCGAAATCAGAGGACACTACAAATTCAAGCGCCTCAACGGTTCCGTTCATGAGGCTGTAAAGCGTTTCCACTCTGCTGCCCATGGAGTTTTGCAGCGCACGGGCGTATTGAAGCAGCACGTCTGCCGTTATATGCTTCGGCGACACGGTGCATTCAACGCCAAGCTGTTCGGACAGCTCGTGATAGGCGTCCTGGTTGAGCTTCGCTATGACCTTGGGCACGCCGCGGTCAAGAGCATAGTAGGATATCAGAAGGTTTTCCTCATCCATTCCCGTGAGAGCGACAAAGGCGTCCGCTCCGTCAAGCCCCTCCTCGTCCAGCAGCTCATGCTGTGCACCGTCGCCGCGGATAATCACGGCGCCCGTCCCGAGCGCAGCGGATATATCGTCACAGCGCTTGTCGTCCTTTTCGATTATTTTGACGCTGTTGCCGCTTCTAATGAGCGCATCGCTCAGATACTGCGCAATACGGCTCGCACCGAGCAGCATCACATGCTTTGCCCTCTTTTGCAGTATGCCCATGTTGCTAAGAAGCTTCTGCATGTCCTCCGGAGCGGCTATAAGTCCTAGCTTATCACCGGCATGAAGGACAAAGCTGCCTCGCGGGATATGCGCCGTTTTTCCGCGAAGCACGGCGCACACGAGGAAGGACGCTCCGCTTTTGGCACGCAGTGATGCAAGAGTTGCACCGTCGATGGAGCTTTCCGGCTTCAGACATATCTCAGCCATCTCGAAGCGGCTGCGGGTAAAGCTTTCGCATCTTACGGCGGACGGGAATTTGAGAATGTTATATATTGCTTTCGCCGTGAGCTGCTCAGGGTTTATGACCATGGAAAGCTCGAGCTGCTTTTTTATAAAACCAAGGTTTTCGCTGCTGTATTCGCTGCCGCGAATGCGTGCGACGGTGTGCTTTGCGCCCATACGCTTTGCGAGAAAACAGCTGAGCATGTTAATCTCGTCCGAGCCGGTTGCCGCGATGAACAGCTCCGCGCTGCCGACGTCGGCGTCCGACAGAGTCTTGAAATGTGTACCTGCCGCGCATATGCCCATAACGTCATAGCTCGTTGTGACGTTATCGATGACCTCCCGGTCGTTATCAACGACCACTATCTCATGGCCTTCGCTTATAAGGCTTTGAAGTATGCTTTGGCCAATCTTGCCGCAGCCGACTATAACTATCCTCATTTGAATATTGCCTCGATTCATCTCTTCTATCTATGATAAAATATAGCACCTCGGGCATTATAATGGGATTAGAGGATGTGCCGGGGCATTAAAGTTCTATTAAATTGCAGACTCTAAATGGAAAATGCTTTTCGATTTGCGGCCGGTGTGTTATAATTGCGTCGGAAATGAGGTGTTGTAATGCAGCGCGAAGAGAAGATACTTGTCTGCCTTTCTGGCTCTGCGTCAAACGTGCGCGTTGTGCGTGCAGCGGCAAAGCTTGCCGAGGCGTTTAAAGGAACTCTTACTGCGCTGTTTGTCGAGCCAGCAAATCACTCAGTGCAGTCGGACGGGCAGCTTGAGGATAATATCCGCCTTGCGAAACGGCTCGGTGCGCAGATAACAACGCTCTACGGCGATGATGCGGCAACTGTCATAGCGGAATACGCACGCGTTTCGGGCTCGACCAAGATCGTCATCGGCCGAAGCCCCGGCAAGCGCGGCTTATTCTCCAAAAAGAGCATCGTTGACCGGCTGGGCGAGATAGCGTCGGATATGGATATATATATAATCCCCGACAAGCATGAGGTGAGGAATAAGGCGCCGGGCGACCTGCTCGCGCAGGAGCGCTTCAGCTTGCGCGACACTATCGTTACAACACTTATGCTCTGCTTTTGTACAGGCATTGGCTATCTGTTTTCCGACCTTGGCTTTTCAACGGCAAATGTGATAGTTGTGTATATAATCGGTGTTCTCTCAATTGCCATGCTGACTGCCGGACGAAGCTACAGTCTTGCCGCGTCCATAATGTCGGTGCTTATATTCAACTTTTTCTTCACCGAACCGTATTTTTCGCTCTTTTCGGATACAAGCCATATTATTACGTTTGTTGTCATGTTTGCCGCAGCACTGCTTATATCGTCGATAACGGCGAGAGTAAAGATACAGACGCGTCAAACGGCGCTGAGAGTTTACAGAACCGAGGTCCTACTTGAAACGAGCCAGAAGCTCCAGCAGGCGCTCGGCATAGAGCAGCTGCTTTCCGTAACTGCGGCGCAGCTCGGCAAGCTTCTCGACAGAAGCATACTTATCTATCCTGCCGAGGACGTACACCTTGCCGAACCGCGGCTGTTCCCCGTGCATGAGGATGATGATTTCAGCACATATCTGACTGATTATGAGCTTGAGGCCGCTCAATGGACGCTTGAAAACGACCGTCGTGCGGGCAGCGGCACTGCCGTATTTCAAAAGGCAAGCGGTCTGTACATGGCCATCCACGCAAACGGGAGAGTGTTTGCCGTCGCAGGCATCGCAATGAAGGACGCCCCTCAGCTCGAGAGCTTTGAGAAAACGCTCACTGTTGCAATACTTGACGAGTGCGGGCTTGTGCTCGAAAACGAAAATAATCGACTTGAAAAGCGCAGAATAGAGGAAAAAGCACGGGCGGAGGAATTAAGGGCAAATCTCCTGCGTGCGATATCGCACGATCTGCGCACACCGCTTACCAACATATCCGGCACCGTTGCGCTGCTCATGGACAATGAGCTTCCCGAGAATAAGCGACGGCAGATGTACACATCGGTGTACGATGATGCACAATGGCTGATAAACCTTGTGGAAAACCTTTTGAGCACAACACGCATGGAAGGCGGCAGCCGAATAGAAAACACTCAGCCGGAGCTTTTGGACGATGTGTTCCGCGAGGCCGTTTCACATGCAGACAGGAAGCTTGGTGAGCACAAGCTCAGTGTTCAGCTCGGCGATGAGCTGCTTATGGCGTATATGGATGCGCGTCTTATCGTTCAGGTTATAATAAACCTGCTGAATAATGCTGTGAAATATACACCGCCCGGATCGCATATATGCCTTTCGGCCGCGGCGCGGGCAGACAGGGTGATTATAAGCGTTTCCGACGACGGAAACGGTATAGCCGATGATGTGAAAAACAAAATTTTCGATATGTTTTACACTTCGGGCAAAGCCAGCAGCGATGCACGGCGCGGCCTGGGTCTTGGCCTTGCGCTGTGTAAAAGCATTGTTGAGGCGCACGGCGGCAGTATCAGTGTTTTAGATAATGTGCCGCACGGAGCGGTATTTACATTTGATCTTAAGAGAGCGGAGGTGCAGTCAGATGAATAAGCCGCAGATTCTGATAGTTGAGGATGATAACGCCGTTGCAAATCTCATTGCGGCGACGCTTGAGACACAGGATTATACATATAAGCGTGCCGGAAACGGAACGGAGGCGGTGATGCAGGCACTCTCCTGTAAACCTGATGTTATGCTGCTTGACCTTGGACTGCCTGATATGGACGGTGTTGAGATAATCAAAAAAATACGCTCATGGAGCAATATGCCCATAATCGTGGTGTCGGCGCGCAGCGAGGATTTCGACAAGGTCTCGGCTCTTGACGCGGGAGCGGATGACTATCTGACAAAGCCTTTTTCGGTCGATGAGCTTTTAGCCCGCCTGCGCGTAGCCTTGAGGCGGGTACGCTATGACAGCGACCGCCTCGGCGAAGAATCGAGCAGCTACGAAAACGGAGATCTCCGCATCGACTACTCCGCCGGATGTGCATTCATTTCCGATAAGGAGATACACCTTACTCCGATAGAGTACAAGCTCCTGTGCCTTCTTGCGAAAAATACAGGCAAGGTGCTCACTCACAATTATATTCTCAAGGAGGTCTGGGGCAGCCCCACTGCATCGGACGTTTCTTCCCTGCGTGTTTATATGGCAACTCTCCGCCGCAAAATAGAGAAAAACTCCAACGGTGTGCAGTATATCCAAACACATGTCGGCATCGGCTACCGTATGCTTAGAATAAATAAATAATTTGTCGCAATTGCACTAATCGTTAACAGAAATTTCGTGAAAAATCACTATAGCTTGTGCTAAACTATACACAATATACAATCTTAAAGGAGCGCGGCGCATGAACGAAGTAAAATCACCGAAAAAACCGCTTGTTTATTACTACACGATAGTTCTGATTCTCCTGCTGGTGTTCAATTTTGTGGCCATGCCATGGATATCGGAGCATCAGATCAAGGAAGTCGACTATAATACTTTTATCAATATGGTTGATAAGGGAGAAGTCAGCGCCGTCGAGATACAGGAGCAGAATAACCGCATCCTGTTCAAGGGCGATGAAAAAAGCGGCAAGATATATAAGACGGCAATGGTGCCGGACGAAGATCTCGTCTCACGTCTGCTGAAGGCCGGCGTTTCAACAACCGGAGAGGAGATAGAGCAGACCTCGGCGCTTGTCAGTATACTCGCCTGGCTGCTGCCGATTATAATATTTGTTGCTCTCGGCCAATACATGTCGCGCAAAATGATGGACAAAATGGGAGGCGGCAACTCCATGATGTTCAACATGGGTAAGTCCAATGCCCGAGTGTACGTCAAATCCGCCGAGGGTATAAAGTTTGCCGATGTTGCCGGTGAGGATGAGGCTAAGGAAAATCTCTCCGAGATTGTAAATTATCTGCATGATCCCGGCAAGTATAAGGAAATCGGCGCATCAATGCCCAAGGGCATTTTGCTCGTAGGCCCTCCGGGAACAGGTAAAACCATGCTGGCCAAGGCGGTGGCCGGTGAAGCAGACGTGCCGTTTTTCTCGATGTCGGGCTCGGAATTCGTCGAAATGTTTGTCGGCATGGGAGCAAGCAAGGTGCGCGACCTGTTCCGTCAGGCCAAGGAAAAAGCGCCCTGCATCGTTTTTATCGATGAGATTGACGCGATCGGCAAAAAGCGCGACGGTCAGCTCGCCGGCAATGACGAGCGCGAGCAGACGCTCAACCAGCTCCTGACCGAGATGGACGGCTTTGAGGGCAATAACGGCGTAATAATCCTCGCAGCGACCAACCGCCCCGAGTCACTCGACCCGGCGCTCACGCGCCCCGGCCGCTTCGACCGCCGCGTGCCCGTCGAGCTTCCCGACCTCAAGGGCAGAGAGGAGATACTCAAGGTTCACGCACGCAAGATTAAGGTTGCCGAGGACGTTGATTTTGGCAAGATTGCCCGCATGGCCTCCGGCGCATCGGGAGCGGAGCTTGCCAATATAGTAAACGAGGCCGCACTGCGCGCTGTACGCGACGGCAGACGCTTTGCCAATCAGTCTGACCTTGAGGAGAGCATAGAGGTCGTCATCGCAGGCTATCAGAAGAAAAACGCCATCATGACCGACCAGGAAAAGCACATTGTAGCTTATCATGAGATTGGGCACGCACTCGTCGCCGCAAAGCAGACACACTCTGCACCCGTGCAGAAGATAACCATAGTTCCGCGCACCTCCGGCGCGTTGGGCTATACCATGCAGGTCGAAGAGGGCAACCACTATCTCATGAGTAAGGAAGAGATGGAAAACAAGATAGCTACCTTTACAGGCGGCCGTGCGGCAGAGGAGGTCGTTTTCGGCTCGGTAACAACCGGCGCTTCGAATGATATAGAGCAGGCTACAAAGCTGGCCCGCGCAATGATAACGCGCTACGGCATGAGCGAGGACTTTGACATGGTCGCCATGGAAACGGTCACTAACCAGTATCTCGGCGGCGATACCTCGCTTGCGTGCTCTGCCGAAACTCAGGCGCAGATCGACCGTCAGGTCATCGCGCTCGTTAAAAAGCAGCACGATAAGGCCGTTAAGATCCTGACCGAAAACCGCGAAAAGCTCGATGAGCTCGCAAGGTTCCTCTACGAAAAAGAGACCATCACCGGCGAAGAATTCATGGGAATACTCGACAAGTAAGAATAAATCCTCCGGCTTAGCCGGAGGATTTATACTTTACACCATGCTTTTGTAGTCGGCGCAGGGCTCAACATTGTCGGGAGGGAAGAACTCGTCGACGGGGAAGCTTATGCGGCCGAACATCGTGCAGGGGTCATCCTCGTTTGAGCCCACGCACTCCTTCTCCGGAAGACAGTAGTCATAAGCCGGGATAAGAAGCTGAATGTTTCGCTCGAGGCGGATGATTGAAAACTGCCCGAGAGTAACATAAACGTGACGCGTACCGCCTGTGACGGAGATATCCTCGCCGAAGGAGTCGAGTATGCTCTGCGGAATATCGCGCTGATCGATGCCGGGATCGGGCAGCGCGGTCTCGGCAAGCGTCATGTGCAGTGCAATGGGATCAACGGCGTCGACCTCGGCAAACGGCATGCTGCTGTCGCTGCTTGGAATGCAGCAGTCACCGGAGGAAAAGCTTCTTACCCTGCCCTCAGAGCCGAAGAGCATAACGCGCTTATCGAACACCGCAAGCCCCGTAAATGCCTGATTCGCCGGGAACGTCTCGCCGCTTATTTTGTAAAAGTAGGTGACGTCAACCGTGTAATAGCCGCGGTTGAGACAAATTCCATTCACCTTAACCTCGCATTGCAGAAGCTGAGCGCACTTCGGGCGCACGCTGAACGCGCTCTCTATGTAGGGAAGAGAGCTCACCGTGGGATAAACGCGCAGATCCTCGATGCAGTCCTTGTCGCGGCAGGCATCCATTATCTTTCTCGTATTGATACAAACGGCCTGTTTTATGCAGTCATTATCATTGACCGGACCGGGCACGACCCTGTCTGCCATAAATATACCTCCCAGGATGGAATTGAAGAAAACTTCAATACAGTCTATGCGCACTGTTCCAAAATGTGAAGAATATTGGATTTACAAAAAGAAAAGTATGTATTATTATATATGTTAGTAGTAATAGGTGAGGTGGGAAGATGAATAAAAAGATTTGGCTTATCCTGATAGCCGTTGAGGTGCTTATACTTTTCGCAATGATCCTGGCGGATTTCGGAGTTCTGCACATGGCATCCGCACCGGGATCGCCCAGGAGCATTATATTGCACATAACAACTGTTGTGATCATCTTTGCGTGCCTTGATGCTTATAAAAAGAGTAAATAACGTTTACCTGCTTAGACTTTGAATGTATAATATCATTTCCGGGAGAGTGCTATGGAACGATACGGCTTTATCCATGAGAAGCTTGACATAAAAATTCTAATATTGTTTATTCTCCGCCGTCTGCCGGGCATAGTTGCGCCAATTGATCTTCAGGATTTCACGCAGCAGTGCGATGAGGGCTTCGGCTATTTCGAGTATTCCGACTGCCTTGCCGAGCTTATAGAAAGCGGCCTCGTTATCGAGGAGGAAAACGGTCTGCGTGTCAGCAAACGCGGCGCGGACGCCGCCGAGACTGTTGAGAGCAGTCTGCCTTTTTCCGTCCGCAAAAGGGCGGAGAAAATAATCGCTCCGGAGGCCGAGAGGCTGCGCCGCCTGTCCATGATTACCGCGCAGCACCGCAATCGTGACAGCGGCTGCTTTGTTACCCTTGCCATGAGCGACGGTAAGGGCGAGATCATAAGGCTCAATATCCTCTCGTCGGGCGAGCAGCAGGCAGAGCGCATCGAGGAGAACTTCCGCGACAGGGCGGAGGAAATATACTGCAAAATAATCGCGCTTTTAGATAAGAAGCCCGAGAATAAAAAAGGGTAAAAAACGCCCATCTCAAATGGGCGTTTTAATATTATTACTATATTATACTGTGTATACCAGGAGGAAAACCATGGAGATCAGAATCCCGGACGGATACAAAAGCATACTCAGCGTTTACGATACGCAGAAGGCCATAAGCCTTTTAAAGCGCCTGTTTGAGGACAGGCTTGCGGCACTTTTAAATCTCTACCGCGTGTCCGCGCCCTTGTTTGTTGACTCTAATTCCGGACTTAACGATAACCTGAACGGCTATGAGCGCCCCGTATCCTTCGATATTCTCCGCTCGGATACGACCGCGCAGGTCGTGCAGTCGCTTGCAAAGTGGAAGCGTCTTGCGCTCAAGCGCTATAACTTTTTCCCCGGCAAGGGGCTTTACACCGATATGGATGCTATCCGCCGCGACGAGGACGAGCTGGATAATCTGCACTCGGTCTATGTTGACCAGTGGGACTGGGAGAAGGTCATCCTTGCGGAAAACCGTAATATCGACTATCTCAAGCTCACCGTAATGGACATAGTAAAGGCTCTGTGCGACACACAGGACACCATGCAGGCTATTTACCCTCAACTCCAATGCCTGCCGAAGCTCGAACGAAATGTTACATTCATAACCTCGCAGGAGCTCGAGGACATGTACCCTGATATGACGGCAAAGCAGCGCGAGAACGCCTTTACCCGCGAGCACAAGACCGTGTTTATAATCGGCATCGGCGGCGCTCTGCGCTCCGGCAAGCCGCACGACGGCCGTGCACCAGACTATGACGACTGGTCGCTCAACGGCGATATCCTGTTCTGGTGCGATTGGCTCGACTGCGCTATGGAAATATCATCTATGGGTATCCGGGTCGATCCGGAGTCGCTGGACAGGCAGCTCAGACTTTCCGGATGCGATGACCGCAGAGTGCTTCCGTACCACAGGATGCTCCTAAACGGCGAGCTGCCTCTCACCATCGGAGGGGGCATAGGCCAGTCACGTGTATCCATGCTCCTGCTCGGTAAAGCGCATATCGGCGAGGTGCAGGTGTCCATATGGGATAAGCACACCGATAAGGTCTGTGCCGAAAAGGGAGTAATGCTCCTGTAAAAAGCCGCATAAGGTATGAATATGGATTTTATAGAACTTGTAAAAGTAATAATAATCGGCATAGTTGAGGGCATAACCGAGTGGCTGCCCATTTCGAGCACAGGCCATATGCTGCTGGTGGATGAGTTTATTCACATGAATGTAACGCCCGAGTTTCGCGAGATGTTCCTGTACGTCATCCAGCTCGGAGCGATACTGGCCGTCATAATCCTCTACTGGGGCAAAATGTGGCCGTTTCAGAGCAGGAAGAAAAACGGCAGCGTTATAAAAAAGGATACCTTCATCCTCTGGTTCAAGGTCGTTATAGCCTGCATACCCGGCTTTATCGCTTATCTGATCTTTGACTTTGTCGATAACTGCTATGTCGTTGCGGCAGCGCTTATAATCTACGGTATACTTTTCATCGTGATCGAAAATTGGAACCGCGGCCGCGAGCCGAGAGTGAAAACCCTCGAAGAGATATCGTATAAGGATGCGCTCATCATCGGCCTGTTCCAGGCGCTTTCGATCATTCCCGGTACCTCGCGCAGCGGCTCGACGATCATCGGCGGCCTTGTGATCGGGGTATCGCGCGTTGCGGCGGCGGAGTTTACATTCTTCCTCGCCGTACCCGTCATGGTCGGTGTGTCGCTTCTGAAGCTCCTTGCGTTCGGCTTTGACTTCACGAGCGCAGAGCTCATAACGCTCATCGCCGGCTGCGTCGTCGCCTTCCTTGTGTCCGTTGCGGTAATCAAGTTCCTCATGAGCTATATAAAGAAAAAGGACTTCAAGATCTTCGGCTGGTACCGCATCATACTCGGCGTTGTAGTCATAGTGTATTTTCTGCTAAAGTGAAAAATTTTACCCCCCATTGGACGATGGGGGGCTTTTTTAGCTGACGAGAGCCGAACCCCTGCCGCCTGTCAGCAGCTCTTTTCGGCGCTTTCCGCCTTTTTCTCTTTTATGGGCGTCAGCCCATCTGCATCGAAGAAAGACGAAAATCACCTGAAAATTGCAAGCTGACAGGTGCCTTGCAGTTTTGGCAGAGCCGATTTTTGCTCAGGCGAGGCAAAGCCCGCAGGGAATACTGACGTATTGACAAGGGCTTTAACGAAGTATGAGTGAAAATCAGCCTGCCAAAACCGACAGGTGTTCGACTCCCGTCAGCTATGCCGAATCGTTGCCATATGGTGTTAGCATGTGCCCGTTTTGAAAGGAGCACAGACAATGAAGCTTAAAAACACATTATGCATATTACTTATATTAATAATGCTCATAAGCCTCGGCGCATGCGGCAAGACTACCGCGCCGAGGGCGACGGCTTTGCCGAACACCGCCGCCGAAACGCAGACGGAGTATCGCCTGACGGCAAAGCTCACCCCGGCTGATACAGAGAGCAAGAGTCTGGCAGCACATTTTACGGAGACCGCCGTCATAAGCTTTACAAACACAAGCTCTGATGTATGGAAGCGCATCTGCCTGCGCGATTACGCGGCATCTAATCTCGAGCTTGAAAACGATATGGGCGGCGAATACACGCCCGGCAGCATACGCGAGGTGCTCGATTCGGCAGGCAATACGCTTAAATTCGAGGCGCAGAAGGATAAGTCCGTCGTATACGTTACGCTCTCGTCGCCTCTGCGCCCGGGTGAGCGCACGACAGTAACAGTTGATTACTCGACCGAGATACCATGCGGCGGTGAGCGGCTGTGCTGGTATCCGAGCGGGGACTACGGCTCAAAGAGCGTTATCTGCCTTTCGCAGGCATATCCAATGCTCGCCGAGTACGTTGACGGCAAGTGGAACGAAACGCCGTATTTTGCCGACGGCGAGTGCTTCTTCTCGCGCTGCGCAAGCTTTGAGATGACCCTCAGCGTTCCCGAGGGCTGTACCGTCGTATCCACCGGCAGCGAAACGCAAAACTCCGATGGAACCTGGACATTAAATGCAGATAAGGTGCGCGACTTTGCCGTCATCGTCGGCGAGAGCTTTGAAAAGCTCACGGCCAGGGTCGGCGACGTTACGGTAAACAGTTATTACAATTCTGCCGCTGACGGCGATAAAAAGCAGGGCGAGATCTCTCTCAAGGCCGCCGTTGACGCGGTAAACGCATTTGAGGAAGCCTGGGGTAAATACCCTTACGATACGCTCGACGTCGTTCAGGCGCCGTATAACTCCGGCGGCATGGAGTACCCCGGCATGGTGCGCATATCGGATTCCTATGCAGGCAGTCTGGAGCTTGTTGAGGGCGAAGTCGGTAAAATGCTGCGCCTTGATGTTGCGCACGAGGTCGCGCACGAGTGGTTTTACGCCGCCGTCGGCAACGACCAGTACCGCGAGGCGTGGCTGGATGAGAGCTTTGCCGTTTACGGAGAATATGTCTATCAGCTTTATACAGGCGAGAGCGAGTCGGACGTTCGGGAGCAAGTCATGGCCTTTGACGGTGTGCTTCCGCAAAAGTACATTGACCTCAGCGCCGGTGAATACTTCGACGAGGGAACGGGCTACGGCGACTATATACACGCCGTATACAAGGTCGGACCGCAGTTTTTGTGGAAGCTGCGGCAGGCGATGGGCGCTGACAGCTTTGATGATTTCATGCACACATGGTATACAGAGCATATGTTCAAAGAAGTGACCACCGCCGACTTCCGCGAAGCTATTGAAAAAGCCGCGCCGGGCGGCGAGGTCAGAGCACTGCTGAGTGAATATCTTTCTCCGGCGTGATAAAATAAAATAACACAAGGCAGTAGTCGGTTGACTACCGCCTTGTTTTTGCTTATAATTGCCGTGAAACATAAAAGCATGGAGTAAAGCATGAGAAATATAGACGCAAAATTAATTCAAGATACCGTCGCACGCCTGTGTATCGAGGCAAACCTTTGCCTGCCGGACGACGTTACAGCTGCCATCGAGCGTGCCGAAAAGGAAGAACTCTGGGACGGTGCAAAAAAAATATTATCACTTTTAGGCGATAACGTCCGCATTGCGTCGGAAAAAATGCTCCCCGTGTGCCAGGATACGGGCATGGCCTGCGTTTTTCTTGAGCTCGGACAGGATGTGCATATTGACGGGAATATTGAGGAAGCGGTCAATAACGGCGTACGCCGCGGCTACGGTGATGGCTATCTTAGAAAAAGCGTGGTGTGCGATCCTCTGCGCAGAGTCAACACCGGCGATAACACGCCGGCGCTTTTAAGCGTAAAGCTCGTGCCGGGCGAGAGCCTGCGCATAACCGTCATGCCCAAGGGCTTCGGCAGCGAAAATATGAGTGCGCTGAAAATGCTTAAGCCCGCCGACGGAGTTGAGGGTGTGAAGCGCTTCATTCTGGAAACGGTCGAAAAGGCCGGAGCAAATCCATGCCCACCGATAATCGTCGGAGTCGGAATAGGAGGAAGCTTCGACAAGGCAGCATACCTTGCAAAGCATGCGCTCCTGCGCCCGCTCGATGAGCCGAATCACGATGAGTATTACGCGGCGCTCGAAAAGGAGCTGCTTAGTGGGATAAACGCCCTCGGCATAGGGCCGCAGGGCTTCGGCGGTAAAACAACGGCACTGGCAGTGCTGATAGAGAGCATGCCCACGCACGTTGCCGGACTGCCCGTCGCTGTCAATATAAGCTGCCACGCCACTCGGCGCAAAAGCGCAAGTCTGTGAGGTGCACGATGGAATACAGGATAAGCGCTCCGGCATGCGAGCAGGAGCTCAGAAAACTCAAAGCAGGTGACAGCGTGCTGCTGTCCGGCACGGTGTACACCGCACGCGACGCCGCGCACAAGCGCATATGCGAGTGCCTGGACAGAGGCGAAAAGCCGCCGTTTGACCTAAACGGCAGCGCCGTATACTATGTAGGCCCGACCCCGGAGCATGACGGCTGCTGCATAGCCTCGGCAGGGCCTACTACCTCGGGCAGGATGGATGATTATTCTCCGCGCCTTCTCGATGCGGGGCTGAAGATCATGATCGGCAAGGGCAACCGCAGCAAAGATGTCGTGCGGTCAATGGTGCAAAACGGAGCCGTATATTTGGCAGCAATCGGCGGAGCGGGTGCTCTTATGGCGGCATCTATCGAAGAAGCGGAGCTTGTCTGCTGGGAGGATCTCGGCTGCGAGGCCGTGCGAAGACTCAAGGTAAAGGATATGCCGCTGACGGTTGCCATCGACAGCGAGGGAAACGATCTGTATAAGCTCGGCAGAGCACAGTATTTAAAAGAGGTAGAAAAATAATGGATTACGCAAAGGAATCACTGAAACTGCACTATGAGCTCAAGGGCAAAATCGAGATCACGGCGCGCACAAAGGCAAACGACCGCCAGTCTCTCAGCCTTGCATACACCCCCGGCGTTGCCGAGCCATGCCTTGAGATACAAAAGGATGTGAATAAAAGCTATGAGCTCACCCGACGCTGGAACACGGTTGCTGTCGTAACCGACGGTACGGCCGTTCTCGGACTGGGCGATATAGGCCCTGAGGCCGGAATGCCTGTCATGGAGGGGAAATGCCTTCTGTTCAAGGAATTCGGCGGAGTTGACGCCATACCGCTGTGCATCCGCAGCAAGGATGTTGACGAGATCGTGAACACCGTCGCGCTTTTGGCTGGCTCCTTCGGCGGTATAAATCTTGAGGATATCTCCGCACCGCGCTGCTTCGAGATCGAGCGTAAGCTCAAGGAGCGCTGTGATATCCCCGTTTTCCATGACGATCAGCACGGAACTGCGGTCATCATGCTCGCGGGGCTCATAAACGCCCTCAAGGTCGTCGGCAAGCGCCTTGAGGATGTGAAGATCGTGACCTCCGGCGCCGGTGCTGCCGGTATTGCGATCATAAAGCTTCTCGTATCTGCCGGAGCTGGAAACGTCGTTATGACCGACCGCACAGGTGCGATATATAATGGCCGCCCCGGTCTCAACCCGGCAAAGCAGGAGATAGCCGAGATAACTAACCCCGCCCGCGAGAGCGGCAGCCTTGCCGATGCGATAAAGGGTGCGGATGTGTTCATCGGAGTCTCTGCGCCCGGCGTTCTGACGGCCCAAATGGTGCAGTCCATGGCTAAGGACGCGATAGTATTTGCCTGCGCAAACCCCACGCCGGAGATATTCCCGGATGAGGCAAAGCGCGCCGGAGCCGCAGTCGTCAGCACCGGCCGCAGCGACTATCCCAATCAGATCAACAATGTCCTCGCATTCCCAGGCATATTCCGCGGAGCGCTGGATGCCCGCGCATCGGACATAAACGACGAGATGAAGTTTGCCGCCGCATATGCTCTTGCAGGCATGGTCAAGGACGCAGAGCTAAGCTGCGATAACATTCTGCCGCAGGCCTTTGACGAGGGCGTGGGCGAGACCGTGGCCGAAGCGGTCAGGGAGGCCGCAGTCAAAAGCGGTGTTGCAAGAATATGAAAAAACGTCTCTTTGGCGCGTCGGCAGGTATAATTGCCGTCATTCTCGTGTTCGGCATCGTGAGCTTTCTGCTCACGCCCTACGCGAAGACCTACTCGGCAGCGCACGTTTCGCAAGCGAAAAAGCAGATAGCCCTCACGTTTGACGACGGGCCCGGCAAGCACACCCGGCAGCTCCTTGACGGACTGCGCGAGAGGGGCGTCAAGGCAAGCTTCTTCCTGATGGGCAGCAAGGTCGAGCGAAGGCCGGAGCTCGTCAAGACAATGCACGACGACGGGCACCTCATAGGCTGCCACACATGGTCGCATATAAGCTTTTTCGAGCACACCGATGCCGAAATAAAGGACGAGATAGACCGCACCAATACGCTCATCGAGAGCATAACGGGTGAGCGCCCCAAATTTCTGCGTCCGCCATATGGCTACTATACCGGCGCGATTCTAAATAAGATAGACAGCATTGCGATACTCTGGTCTGCCTCACCGCGTGACTGGGTGCATATCGATGAGGAATACATCTACAACTGGTTTTTGGAGCACGCTCGCGACGGCGATATAGTCCTGCTGCACGACACGAAGGACGCCACCGTTCCTGCCGTGCTGCGCGCCATAGACGCGCTGACCGAGCAGGGCTTTGAATTTGTCCGCGTCGACGAGCTTCTGTGCCGCAACGGCGATAAGCTCGCCCCCGGCCTCGCTTACCGCTTCTGCCCCTATGACAGCAGAGCATGGTATATTTGAATAGTGCCAAAAGCTCTCCCGTTTACAAAACGGGAGAGCTTTTGCGGAAAAACCGCAGCTGTCAAAAGGTATACCTTTTGCAACGGCATCGACCCTGCTCGCGCTGAATATCTCGTGCTCCTTGCCGCAGTCGGGGCATTTGAAGCAGCTCATGTTCTCGACGATGCCGAGCACCGGAACTGTTCATAAGCTTTGCCATGTTAACGGCCTTGGCCACGATCATGGACGCCGGCTCCTGAGGCGAAGTGACGATAATGATGCCGTCGATGGGCAGTCGTAAACGGCATAACCAACGGCACCGGCAACGGCCGCTTCTCGCCGAACGACAACTGCACCCGCGCACAGGTCGTCACCTTCCTGTACAGAGCACAGTAAGCAGCATAACATGAGAATTAAAAGCACCGCATGGTTTCCCATGCGGTGCAATTTAATTTTATTAGATTATCCGTTGAATGCAATGCCGTCGGTGCTGTCAAGCGGGGCAATGCTGATCCATGTCTTGCCGATGCTCAGGTTGAGGGGAGTGCCGTCCTTGAGCGTGTAATGGAAGTTGTCGGCACGGTCGGCGCGAGACCAGTTTATCTCAACATACTTGCCGCCGGTGAAGAAATAGCCGGTGCCCGAGCCCGTCAGCTCCATGGCCTGACGGCCGTAGCTGTCGATAGTCTTGGTCGGGATATTCAGGACGATAACGTTTGCAAGGTCAATCGAGCTGTTGCTGCCGCCGTCGGTATACTCGGTGCCGCTTATAAATGCATTATAGCACTTCTTATCGGCATCGTACTTGAAGGTGGTCTTGTAGTAGCCGTATGGCACGGTGAAGTCTGCCGCGGAGCTTGTGCACTGTGAAGCGGCATCGGCCGAGAACTTGAGACCGTAGCCGGTGTCGTAGCTGCTTGCGTGCTTGAGCTCGTAATTGTTTGCCGCAAAGGAGGCAAGCTTGCTTCCGTCGGCAAACAGAGTGTGCTCAACGTTCTTGCCCTGGCTCAAACGGGTCTTATCGCGGTAATAGCAGGATGCCTCGCCGGAGCGTGCGCCGCGGACGCCGTCGATGTTGTCGATGCCGAGGGACTTGATGTCCGAATAGGCCTGCTCGCTGCCGCCGGCGTGGACGTAGATCGCGTCATAGGCCTGCGCCATGCTTATGTAATAGGGTCTTGCGCTGCGCAGCGAGCCTACGGTAACTCCGTCAACATCGTTAAACACTGCCATCATGCGTGTTATGCCGCCCTCGGCGAGTGCCTCATAGATAATTGAAGCCTGCGACAGACCGACGCAGGGACGCGCATCGGGGTGGTTATTTATCATGACACAGTACGGACGCAGATCACTCTTGTCCTCGCTGACCTTTTCGCCCGTCAGTGGATTGATAGGACCGCTTACTACTTCGTTCTGATTCAAGCCGTCGCCGTTGACATCGGGCGCGCTGGGATTTGCCTCATCCTTGCCGCAGCCGGAAAACAGGCACAGCACCATCAGCATTGAAAGAACGAGCGCCAATATTCTTTTCAAATTGAAACACCTCACATTTTGTAGATTTGCGTAGAAAAATGGCATATTCATTATACTATTTGCCGGCCGTATTGTCAAACCGCCGGAAATGTGTTAGTATTCGTGAAGGAGATGATAACAATGTACGAACAGATAAGATTAGAAACAGAAAATGCCGCTAAAGAGCTTTTGGAAAAGTCAAAGCTCAAGCGCGGCTCGCTCGTGGTCGTCGGCTGCTCATCCAGCGAAATATTAGGAGAGCGCATAGGCAAGGGCTCGTCCCCTGAGACGGGCATAGTTGTCGCGGAGACCATACTCAAGGTGCTGGGCGATAACGGCATATATCTTGCGGCACAGTGCTGTGAGCATCTTAACAGGGCGCTCGTCGTCGAGCGCGAGGCAGCGGATAAATATATGCTCGAGGAGGTCTGTGTAAGACCGATGCCTAAGGCAGGCGGCTCGTTCGCAACCGCGGTGTACGACCGCATGAAGGACCCCGTTATGGTTGAGCATGTCAGGGCCCATGCGGGCATGGATATCGGATGCACACTTATTGGTATGCACCTGAAGGAAGTTGCAGTCCCGCTTCGCTTGTCCGTAAAGTATATCGGCGACGCTCTTGTTACGGCGGCTTACACGAGGCCGAAGCTCATAGGCGGCGTTAGAGCGCATTATCCCGAATAAAACTCAGCAGGGCGTTGGCTGGACCGATGACTTGCGCAGACTGTCAAAGAACCACTGTTTTCAAAAAAAGCGAAGGCAGTGGTTCTTTAACGGCCTGAATGCTCCCGTACGGGTGAGCTTTTTGACTACATATTTAAATGTATGTTTGACAAATTATAATATTATGATATAAATTATTTCTTATGGAAAAGATAAGCTCGAGAAAAAACAGGATAATATGCCACATGCGTGCGGCTGCGTCAAGCGTAGAATACCGCAGCGAGTGCCGTCAATTCGTGTGCGACGGAGAGAAAACGCTCAGGGAGGCGCTGGAGTACGGCGCCGGGATAAAGCAGGTGCTATGGTGCGAGGGAAAGGATACCGTCGAGCTTCCCGAAGATGTTGAGCAGTTCTGCGCTCCGGCGGAGCTCGTGGAATACGCATCACCATTAAAATCCGGTCCAGGCCCCGTATTTACGGTCGCAATGCCTGAGAGGAGAGATGACGAGCGCATAATGCGCGCCGTCGTTATCGAAAATCTTCAGGATCCGGGCAATGTCGGAACGATAATCAGAAGCGCGAACGCTTTTGATATCGACGCTGTCATCATGGTCGGAGCGTGTGCCGACCTTTACAACCCCAAGACCGTGCGTGCGAGCATGGGCGCAATTTTCCGTCAAAGGGTTATGCGTATGAGCATCAAGGAGCTTGACGAGTTCACGCGCAGCCGCTGCCTGCCGCTGTTCGGCGCGGCGCTGAGCGATAAGGCGAACGATATCCGTAAGGCCGAGCTTCACAGAAGCGCGGTTGCAATAGGAAGCGAGGGCAGGGGACTCTCCCGCGAGCTTCTGGATATCTGCGGCGGAGAGCTTATAATACCGATGAATCCGCATTCCGAGTCGCTTAATGCGGCGATCGCGGCATCGGTCATTATGTGGGAAATGTCGAGGTAGCGTATGAATGACGTTATTTACTGGCTGTGGCTGTCGACCTCGCCGCGCATCGGACCGAGGGCGATAACCTCGCTTCTTAAATACTACGGAAGTCCGGAGCAGATGTATTTTGCGCCGGTAGGCGAGATAACGCGCCTGCTGCCGCGCAATATCGAAGGTGCGGAGGAGCTTGAAAAGCGCGATCTCGATGCGGCAAAGCGAATATTTGAAAAGTGCGATAACGACGGTATAGATGTTATTACGCTCAATGAGGATGCTTATCCGGAGCGCCTTAGGAACATACATCTTCCGCCCGCCGTCATATACGTCAAGGGCAAGCTTCCGAACATGGACGCAGAGCCCGCCATTGCCGTGATCGGTACGCGCAAGGCTACGCCCTACGGCATTAAAATGGGCATGCGCATGGGCTATGAGATAGCAAAATGCGGCGGCACGGTGATATCGGGCCTGACGGTCGGCATCGACTCGGCAGCTGCCGAGGGAGCATTAATGGCCGACGGCAGGGTGATCGGAGTTCTCGGCCTGCCGCATGAGCTGGATAAAAGCCGCTTTTCGCGGGATGTTGTAATGCACGGAGCGCTCATAAGCGAATATGCGCCAGGCACGAAGCCGTACAGCTCGTTTTTCCGTGCAAGAAACAGGATAACCAGCGGCCTTTCACTGGGCGTTACTGTGATCGAGGCTCCGCTCAGGAGCGGAACGCGGCTTTTCGTGAACGAGGCCGCCGATCAGGGCAAGGAGGTCTTTGCCGTTCCGGGAAATGCCGATCAGCCGAACTGCGAGGGCACGAACCTGCTTATCAAGGAGGGCGCAAAGCCGGTAACAAACGGCTGGGAGGTAGTCAGCGAGTTTGTGGCACTGTACCCGAATAAGATAAGAAAAGTCGAATTTGAAATGCCCTCCGGAGTCGTTCCAAAGTCCGAGGCCAAGCCCAAAAAAGAGCCCCGTGCCGAAAAATGCGAGAAAAAAGTTGTTGACAAGGCACCCGACGCGGCTTATATTGACTTGCAGAAACAATTGGATAGCCTGAGCCCAAGTCAGCTGAAGATAATCGGGGTGATGGATGAGCCCTCCATTCATGTTGACACTGTCATAGAGAGAAGCGGTCTTGCACCGGCAAAGGTTCTGGCCGATCTCACGCTTTTGCAGATAAAGGGCTATGTCCGGCAGGAGACGGGCAAGCGCTTTACTTTGAATATTAAGATGAAATGAGGATTCCCGATGCCCAGTGCAAAAAAGAATCTGGTCATAGTCGAGTCACCGGCTAAGGCCAAAACGATCGAGAAGTATCTCGGCAGTAATTATAAAGTTGTTGCCTCCATGGGACATTTGCGCGATTTGCCAAAGAGTACCCTTGGAATTGATATAGAAAACGATTTCGAGCCCAAGTATATACCGGTCAAGGATCACAAGGATATCATAGACGAGCTCAAAAAGCTCAGCAAAAATGCGAAAACCGTCTATCTCGCGACCGACCCGGATCGCGAGGGCGAAGCAATATCGTGGCATCTCAAGGAGCTGCTTGCGCTTTCAGATGAAAGAGCAAGACGTGTTACATTTAACGAAATAACAAAAAAGGTAGTCACCGAGAGCATCGGAAAACCCCGTGATATTGACAGCAATCTTGTCGATGCACAGCAGGCGCGCAGACTGCTGGACCGTCTCGTCGGCTACAAGCTCTCGCCGCTGCTTTGGAAGAAGATCCGCCGCGGCCTTTCCGCAGGAAGGGTACAGTCTGTCGCAACGCGAATGGTAGTCGACCGCGAAAACGAGATAAGAAGCTTTGTAAGCGAAGAATACTGGCTGCTCGACGCAATATTTGAGAGCGAGGAAAACGCCAAATTCACGGCGCGCTTTTACGGCAGGGATGATAAGAAGCTTGAGCTTAAATCCGAGGACGAGGTCAATGCCGTCATCAATGCCACCAGAGATGAGCCGTTCAAGGTCAAGACCGTCAAGCACGGCAAAAAGCACCGCAGTCCCTCGCCTCCGTTTATCACCTCGACGCTTCAGCAGGAGGCCAGCCGCCGCTTGGGAATGACGCCGCGCCGTACCATGTCCATAGCACAGCAGCTTTACGAGGGCGTCGACATCGCAGGCTACGGCACGGTAGGTCTTATAACCTATATGCGTACCGACTCTCTGCGCCTTTCCGACGAGGCGCTCATGGCGGCGAAAAATTATATAATAGACCACTACGGCAAGGAGTATTACCACGGCTCCTTCCGTGTGTATAAAACGAAATCCGGCGCACAGGACGCGCACGAGGCCATACGCCCGACTAATATCGAGCTGAGCCCCGACGTTGTACGCAAGGATCTTACTCCCGAGCAGTACAGGCTCTATCGCCTGATTTGGGGGCGCTTTACCGCGTGCCAGATGGCAAACGCAGTGTATGATAACGTTGTTGTCGACGTCGCCTCCGCGGGCTACGATTTCCGCGCAAACTACTCTGAGATGCGCTTTGCCGGCTATACGGCGGTGTACGAGGAGGGTAAGGATGAAGAGAGCGACGAGCCTCGCAGCAAGCTGCCGTCTCTTAATGAGGGCGAGCAGGTGTTCCTCGAAAAAATGCTCCCCGAGCAGCAGTTTACTCAGCCGCCCGCACGATACACCGAGGCCACGCTCATCCGTGCGATGGAGGAAAAGGGCATAGGCCGCCCGTCAACCTATGCTCCTACGATATCGACCATAACCTCGCATGAGTACGTCGTAAAGGACGGAAAATATCTCAAGCCGACAAACCTCGGAGAGATAGTCACTCAGCTTATGGAGGAGCGCTTCCCCGATATAGTAGATCTTAAATTCACAAACCACATGGAGGAGGAGCTCGACGAGGTCGAGAGCGGCAAGCTCTATTGGAAGGAGCTGCTGCGCAGCTTCTACGGCGACTTCAGCACCGAGCTTGAGAATGCCGAAAAGGCGCTTGACGGCGTGAGGATCAAGGTTCCCGATGAGCTAAGCGATGAATATTGTGATGTCTGCGGCCGGCAGATGGTCGTAAAATCCGGACGCTTCGGCCGCTTTCTCGCGTGCCCGGCTTATCCGGAATGCAGCTTCACAAAGCCTCTCGTTATCGAGATGCCCGGAAAATGCCCCAAGTGCGGCAGCCGCATCCTCAAACGCACCTCTAAAAAGGGCAATACCTATTACGCCTGCGAGCGCGGCGCAGACTGCCCCTGGCGCGGCACCGCCGCCGACGGCAGCGAGATAAAGGGCTTCATGACATGGTATGTGCCGACAAAGGACAATTGCCCGAGCTGCGGCAAGACCCTGTTCAAGCACAGCGGCAGAGGCCGTCAGAAGGCATTCTGTATAAACGAGGATTGTCCGGAGTTCGTGCCGGAGGATAAGCGGGGCTATAAGAAAAAGGCGGCAGCCGACAAGAAGACAACTAAGAAAAAAACCACCAAGAAAACTAAGGAATAAGTATATGAGAGAGGTCACGGTCCTCGGTGCAGGGCTTGCCGGCAGCGAATGTGCCTGGCAGCTTGCCAAAAGGGGAATAAGAGTACGGCTCG
The DNA here is from genome assembly GCA_900545805.1 of uncultured Eubacteriales bacterium. Classification (GTDB taxonomy): domain Bacteria; phylum Bacillota; class Clostridia; order Oscillospirales; family Oscillospiraceae; genus F23-B02. Next base: position 26,291 of record URAL01000011.1, read on the forward strand.
TCGAGATGAAGCCGAAGAAAATGACCCCGGCGCACACATCCGAATACTTTGCCGAGCTCGTGTGCTCAAACTCGCTGCGCAGTGATGAGCTCACTAACGCCGTCGGGCTTTTAAAGGCCGAGCTGCGCAGGCTGGGCTCGCTCATCATGGAAAGCGCCGATCATAACCGCGTTGCGGCCGGAGGCGCCCTTGCCGTTGACAGAGAGTCCTTTGCGCGATACATAACGGAAAAGCTTCGTGCCTGCGAAAATATAGAGATCGTCGCGGACGAAGCCACGGGCTTTCCCGACGGAGAGTGCGTTGTTGCGACAGGTCCGCTCACAAGCGATGCACTGGCGGACAAGATATCCGAACTCTGCGGCGGTGAGGGGCTGCATTTTTACGATGCCGTCGCGCCTATCGTGACGCTTGATAGCGTGGATATGGAAAACGCGTTTTTTGCTTCGCGCTATGACAAAGGTACAGCGGATTATATAAACTGCTCGATGGATGAACCCGAGTACAAAGCCTTTGTCCGTGAGCTTTGCGGCGCAAAGGAGGCCTCCGTACACGGCTTTGACGACGGCGGAGTGTTTGAAGGCTGCATGCCCGTTGAGGTAATGGCCCGCCGCGGTGAGGATACGCTGCGCTACGGGCCGATGAAGCCCGTCGGCCTGCGCGATCCGCGCACGGGGCGCGAAAGCTACGCTGTTGTTCAGCTACGGCGCGATAACGCAGACGGAACGCTTTACAACATCGTAGGCTTCCAGACGCACCTGACCTGGGGCGAGCAGAAGCGCGTATTCTCCATGATACCGGCCCTGAAAAACGCAGAGTTTGTCCGTTACGGAGTAATGCACCGCAACACATATCTAAACAGTCCGAAGCTCCTCGACCGGTATTACAGACTCAAAACCGAGCCGCGCCTCAGCTTTGCCGGACAGATGACCGGCGTCGAGGGCTACGTCGAGTCGGCTGCATCGGGAATGCTCGCAGGTATTGAAACCGCCGCACGCATACTTGGCCTAGATCCTGTTGACTTTCCGCAGGAGACTGCTATAGGAGCTCTAAGCCTGTATATTTCCGGCGGCAGCGTCGGCGATTTTCAGCCGATGAACGTGAATTTCGGTATTATCTCGCCGCTTGGCTACAGGGTCAAGGGCAAGCGTAATAAAAATGCAGAGATATCAGCAAGGAGTTTGGCAGTTATTGAAGAGCTTATGAAAAAGGAGGTCTTCGGCTTTGAGAATAATAATTGACGCAATGGGCGGCGATAACGCGCCCGAGGCGACAGTGAAGGGAGCTGTCTACGCACGCGACAGACTGGGTGTTGAGCTTGTGCTCGTCGGCCGCAAGGAAGAGATAGAAAAGTATCTGGGCGAGGACGTAAGCGGTATCAGCATAGTCGATGCACGCGACGTTATCACCATGGAGGACGATCCCAGCACCGCAACGCGCCGCAAAAAGGATGCATCCATGACGGTAGCACTGAACATGCTCAAAAACGGCGAGGGTGACGCAATGGTATCGGCGGGCTCAACCGGGGCTCTGCTCACGGGGGCCACGCTTATCGTAAAGCGCATAAAGGGCGTTCGCCGCGCGGCCATGGCGCCGGTGCTGCCCAGCCGCGAGAACGGCATAATGCTCATCGACTGCGGCGCAAACGCCGAGTGTACGCCGGAATATCTTCTTCAGTTCGCATATATGGGCAGCTTCTATGCCCGCAGAATGATGGGTCTTACTCAGCCGCGAGTCGGACTTCTCAACATCGGCGCGGAGGAGACTAAGGGAGGAGCCTTGCAGCACGAGACGTACAAGCTCCTGAAAAAGGCCAGCGAAGAGGGCAGAATTAATTTTGTCGGCAACGTCGAGGGCAGCACGATGCTCTTCGGCGGCGTTGACGTTGTCGTAAGCGACGGATTTTCCGGAAATATTGTCCTTAAAACGGCTGAGGGCGTTGCAAAATGGCTGTTTACGGAGCTTAAGGAGGTGTTCATGATGAACACGAAGAATAAGCTTGCCGCGGCGGTGATCAAAAAGGATGTCAAGGGCATAGCAAGGAAGATAGACTCAAACGAGGTCGGAGGAACGGCGCTCCTCGGCATATCAAGGCCCGTTATCAAGGCTCACGGCTCATCCGGCGACGAGGCGTTCTTTGCAGCTATCCGTCAGGCCAAGGCCTTTGCCGAGGCAGATATAGTCGGAGACATTGAAAAAAACATCGATTACATGAAGATATCGGAAGAAGCGTAATATAGTGAAGCAGTTAGAAGAAAAAATAGGATATGAGTTTAAAAACAGGGCTCTTTTGCTCAACGCGCTCACGCACAGCTCGTACGCAAATGAGAACAGGGCGGAGGGCGTGCCCAGCAACGAGCGTCTTGAGTTTTTAGGCGACTCTGTGCTCGGATTTGCGGCGGCAAAGCACCTGTACTCAATCGCGCCGTCACTGCCGGAGGGGAAAATGACCCGTCTGCGTGCGGAGCTGGTGTGCGAGCACAGCCTTTACGGCGTGGCTAAGGAGCTCAAACTCGGTGAATATCTGCGCATGGGTCACGGAGAGGAGAAAAACGGCGGCAGAGAGCGTGCATCAATACTTGCCGATGCCACCGAGGCCGTCATCGCTGCTATATTTCTTGACGGCGGCATTGAAGCCGCGCTCAGCTTTGTCGAGCGCATGGTGCTCAGTCCCGAGGCTGTAAAGGCGCATCACGCGTCGGATTATAAGACCGAGCTTCAGGAGCTTGTGCAGCGCAAGCCAGATCAGCAGCTCAGATATACCGATGCGGGCGAATCAGGCCCTGATCACGATAAGATATTCCTGTCGGAGGTTAGCCTTAACGGGCAGCTCATCGGCTGCGGCAGCGGAAAAACGAAGAAAGAAGCCGAGCAGGAGGCAGCCTGCCGGGCGCTTGAAAGACTTAATAAATGACAGCAAGAAACAGTATCATCCCCGTGTTTGTGCCGCACCTCGGCTGCCCGAATGACTGCGTGTTCTGCAATCAGCGCAGGATATCCGGCCATATCGAGCCCGCCACGGCGCAGACCGTTAAAAATGCCATAGAAGAAGCAGCCGCCTTGACCCCATCGGGGACAAAGCGGCAATTGGCGTTTTATGGAGGCAGCTTTACCGCCATACCTGAGGCGCAGCAGCTTGAGCTTTTTGAGGCCGCGCAGCCGTATCTTGCCGAGGGAGTCATAAGCTCTGTACGCCTTTCGACCAGACCGGACGCAATAGACGCAGCCGTGCTCAAAAGATTGAAAAAATACGGTGTTGCCGTCGTAGAGCTCGGCGCGCAGTCGATGTGCGACCGGGTGCTTGAGCTTTCCGGACGCGGGCACGACAGCGCGGCGGTTGAAAACGCATCAAAGCTCATTAAGGCCGCCGGACTTGACCTCATATTGCAGATGATGACCGGCCTTCCCGGAGATACTGATGAAAGCTGCATTGAGTCTGCAAAAAAGATTATCGCTCTTGAGCCCGACGGTGTGAGGATATATCCGACCGTTATCGTGCGCGACACGGTGCTGTGTGATATGTGGCGTACCGGGACATATAGGGAGCACACGGTCGAGGACGCTGTGCGCATCTGCGCAAAAATAGTGCCGCTGTTTAATGAAGCGGGCATCCCGATAATCCGCATGGGGCTCAACCCGACGGAGGAGCTGTCGGGCGGCGACGCTCTTGGCGGAGCTTATCATCCTGCGCTCGGCGAGCTCGTTTTCTCACGCATAATGCTGCAAAAGGCGCGGGAGCTGCTTGCAGAAGTAAAGCCCGAAAGCCGCGTTGTGCTCGGTGTGAGCCGATCAGACGTCTCTAAAATGATCGGGCAGCACCGCTGCAATGTGAAAGCTCTCATGTCGGAGCTTTCATTGGCCGAGCTCAAAATTCATGAAGCAAGTGTAAAAAGTGGCGAAATACGCATTGTCAGTCTTGATTAAGACTTGCCTTTATTATAAAATACATTGAATGAACTGAAATAATGGGGTAGAACTTTTGTATTTAAAAGCACTCGAATTGCAGGGATTCAAGTCTTTCCCGGATAAGACGCGGATCACCTTTGAAAAAGACGTTACGGCGATAGTCGGGCCAAACGGCTCTGGTAAATCAAATATAGCCGACGCAATACTGTGGGTCATGGGCGAGCAGCGCTCGAAGACACTGCGCGGCGGCAAAATGGAGGATGTTATCTTCGGCGGCACCGAAAAGCGCGGCGCACTGGGCTTTGCACAGGTATCGCTCATCATTGACAACTCCGAGCACATCTTCGACTGTGACAGCACGGAGCTTATGCTCACACGCAGGTATTACCGCAGCGGAGACAGCGAATACTACATAAACCGCGAGGCTGTGCGTCTTAAGGATATAAACAGTCTTCTTATGGACACCGGCCTTGGCAGAGACGGATATTCTATCATCGGTCAGGGTAAAATCGCGGAGATCGTATCCACAAAAAGCACGGATCGACGCGAGGTCTTCGAGGAGGCCGCCGGTATATCACGCTACCGCAGCCGTAAGGAGGAATCCGAGCGCAAGCTTGAAAAAACGGAGGAGAACCTCCTGCGCATAAACGATAAGATAGACGAGCTTGAGCTTCAGGTCGAGCCGCTGCGCCGCCAGTCTGAGACGGCGAAAAAGTATCTTGTTCTGCTCGATGAGCTGCGCGTGTGCGAGATATCCGTTTGGATGGCAACTCTCGATAAGCTGCACGATCAGGCGCAGGTGGTGAATGCCGATTACGAGGCGGCAAGGGCCGGGCTTGACGAGGCTCACCGCAGTCTCGAGGCGCTGTATGCCTCCGCCGGCAGCATATCCGAGCGCATGCACGAAAAGGATATAGAGGCCGACAAGGCGCGTGAGCGCCTTTCGCAGACCGAGGCAAGGGCCGCTGACTGCGATTCGCAGGCTGCTGTACTCAGGGCAAACATCAAAAGCAGCGGCGAGTCGGTCGAGCGCATGAAAAGCGATATCGCCGGAGCGCAGGCCCGCCTCAGCGAGATATCCGGACAGATAGATGATAACGACAGCAAGGCAAGATCTCTTGCAGACAGTATTGCCGAGCTTAAGAATAAAGAGACCGGCAGCACTAATATCATAGAAGGCTGCCGTATGAAGCTTCAAAGCCGTGAAAACGCGGCCTCTCAGCTTCGCGAAAAGGTAAACCGCCTCTCCGTCGACTGCCGCAGCATGGATGCGCGTATACACATGCTCTCCGAAATGGAGAAGGAGTATGAGGGCTTTTCAAAGGCCGTCAAGACCGTCATGCGTGAATCGGGCAGGGGAAACCTGCGCGGCGTTCACGGTCCTGTGGCAAACCTTATAAAAACCGATAACGAGTATGCGCTCGCCGTCGAAACGGCACTGGGCGCGGCAATGCAGAATATTGTTATCGACACACAGAATGACGGACGCAGCGCGATCGAAATGCTAAAGCGCCTTGACTCCGGCCGTGCGACCTTCCTGCCGGTTGACACGGTTCGCGGCAATGTCATGAAGGACGCACCGGTGAACGATCCCGGCTTCGTCGGAGTTGCATATGACCTTGTGAGCTTCGATAAACGCTATGACGGCATATTCGCAAATCTTCTCGGCCGCACCGTAGTCGCCGAAACGCTGGGCGACGCTGTTCGCATTTCAAAGGCAAACGGCAACCGCCTGCGCATTGTCAGTCTTGACGGTCAGCTCATAAACTCCGGAGGCTCGATGACCGGCGGCAGCGCCGCACGCGGTACGGGCATACTCTCGCGTGCAAACGAGCTCGAAGAGCTCAAAAAGCACCGTCTTACGCTGGGCAGGCAGCTCGACGCGGCGCAGATAGAGCTTGAAAAGTCGGTAAACGCTCTGTCCGGACTCAGATATGAGCTTGACGCGGCAATAGAAGACCGTGCAGAGCTCAGGCGCGATATAGCCTCGTGCGAGGCCGAAATGCGTGCAACGAACGCATCGGCAGCGCAGCTTAAAGTGCTTGCTCAGAGCCTGTCGGGTGACAGTGAGCTCAGAAGGGAAGCCATAGAAAAGGCTCAGCGCACATGCGAGGTAATAAATTCGCAGCTTGATGCCGTTTTGAAGCAGCGCGATGATATACTGTCTCAGGCCGAAAAGATAAAGACCGAGATAGCAGAGATAAACGCAAAGCGCATGGAGCTTGAGGGCCGCAGAACAAAGGCCGATAAGGACAGTCAGGAGTCTAACCGCCGTCTGCTCGAGCTTGAGCGCAGCTGTGCGAGACTTGAACAGAAAAAGCTCTCCGCCGAAATGGAGGAAAAGCAGATCCTTGATAAGCTTTGGGATAATTATGAGCTCAGCCACTCCACCGCTCAGCAGCTCCGCCGGCCGGTGGAGAATCTGCAGAAGGAATCACGCGGCATAAGCGACCTTCGCCGCCGGATATCAGCCCTCGGCACGCCGAATATCGGGGCCATCGAGGAATTTGAGCGTGTAAATACCCGATATGAGTTCCTGACCGGTCAGCGCAGCGATATCGAAAAGGCAAAGAAGGAGCTTTTGGGCATAATCAATGATGTCACCAACGAGATGAAGGAGGTCTTTCTCGGCCAGTTCAGGCTCATTGACGAAAACTTCCGCGAGACCTTCCTTGAGCTTTTCGGCGGCGGCAAGGCCTCCGTAATACTCGAAGATGAGGATGATCCGCTCGAGTGCGGCATTGAGATAAAGGTGCAGCCGCCCGGCAAGGCTGTGTCGAATATAAGCCTGCTGTCCGGCGGCGAGAAGGCTTTCGTTGCGATAGCGCTTTACTTTGCAATTCTCAAGGTGCGTCCGACGCCGTTTTGCGTGATGGACGAGATAGAGGCCGCGCTCGACGAGGCGAATGTTATACGCTATGCCGAGTATATGCGAAGAATGTGCGATAGAACGCAGTTTATTGTTATTACCCACCGCCGCGGCACGATGGAGGAGGCAGACCACCTCTACGGCGTGACAATGCAGGAAAAGGGCGTTTCCAAGATCATAGAGCTTGATCTCGACCAGGCGCAGCGCTCTGTAGAAAATGACTGAGGAGGAACACGATGGGCTTTTTTGACAAAATGTTTTCCGGTCTTACAAAGACCAGAAAAAATATTGAGGAGCTTGAGGAGATATTCCGCAATTACGATATCGACAGTGAGGATTTCTATGATGAGCTCGAGGAAATGCTCATAATGGCCGATGTCGGCGGAGAGACCACGGCGCAGATAATGATGGACTACAAGCGCATTCTTCTTCGCCGCTATATAAACAAGGGCAAAGCCGCTAAGGAGGCCTTCGTCGAATACATGCGGGATATGCTCGGAACTATGGACACGCAGATGAAGCTTACGACAAAGCCGTCTGTGATCCTCATGGTCGGCGTTAACGGCGTCGGCAAGACGACGACTATCGGCAAGATGGCCGCAAGCCTGAAGGCAGAGGGCAGGAGCGTGCTCCTGTGCGCGGGAGATACCTTCCGTGCGGCGGCCGCCGAGCAGCTCGGCGTGTGGGCGGAGCGCTCCGGAGCCGATATCGTGCGTCACGAGGAGGGCAGCGACCCCGCTTCCGTCGTGTATGACGGCCTGTGCGCGGCCAAGGCTCGCGGCACGGATGTTGTGATAATCGACACCGCAGGCAGGCTTCATAACAAGGCAAACCTCATGAACGAGCTCAATAAAATCACGCGTGTTGTACGCCGCGAGCTCCCGGATGCGGATGTTGAAACACTCATGGTGCTCGACGCTACCACCGGCCAGAACGGCCTTATCCAGGCAAAGCAGTTTTTGGAGACTGCCGGCATTACCGGTATCGTTCTGACAAAGCTTGACGGCACAGCCAAGGGAGGCATAGTTTTTGCCATATCCAACGAGCTCAGGCTGCCGGTCAAATATGTCGGTGTGGGCGAGGGGATAGACGATCTTATCCCGTTCGACCCCAAGAACTTTGTGGAGGCGCTGTTTAAGTAATGAAGCTCATTCTTGCAAGCAATAACGCCAAAAAGCTCAGAGAGCTCAAGGCGATACTGTCCGATATGGACGTTGAGATACTCTCGCAGCGCGAGGCCGGCTGCAATTTCGAAGTTGACGAGACCGGAACGACCTTTGCCGAGAACGCATATCTCAAGGCAAAGGCGGTCTTTGACGCTACCGGCGAGGCTGTCGTTGCCGACGATTCGGGACTCATAGTAGACGCCTTAAACGGCGAGCCCGGCGTGTACTCTGCGCGCTACGCTCCCGGAGGCCACGATGCAAGCGATGAGGAAAAGTACATGTATCTTTTATCCAAGCTTGAGGGCGTAACTGATCGCAAGGCAAAGTTTGTATCAAGCATATGCTGCCTGCTGCCCGGCGGAGCGGAGATACGCACAGAGGGCGAATGCCCGGGACAGATACTTACGCAGCCGCACGGAGTGGGAGGCTTCGGTTACGACCCCGTGTTCATGCCCGACGGATATAGCGACAGCATGGCCGTGCTCGGCATCGAGCGTAAAAACAAAATATCACACAGGGCGCAAGCGCTCAAAAAATTTAAAACGGAACTGAGGAAGATAAATGGCATTGACAAGTAAACAGAGAGCCCAGCTCAGAGGCCTCGCCATGACCGAGGACACGATAATCCAGATCGGCAAGGGCGGAATAACGGAAAATACGGTAACACAGGTAAAGGATGCGCTCAAGGCGCGTGAGCTCATAAAGGGCAGAGTGCTGGAAAACAGCCTGCTGACAGCGCGCGAGGCGGCCGACGCTTTGGCAGAGGCATGTGCTGCTGAAACCGTGCAGACGATAGGAAGCAAATTTGTGCTGTATAAGCGCAGCGATAAAGAGCCTAAAATAGCTCTTGTAAAAGACAAGAAGAAATGAAGATTGCAATTTACGGCGGAAGCTTCAACCCGCCGCACACCGGCCATGTTGAGGCGGCCTTTGCCGCATCCGAATGCTTAAGGCCGGATAAAATGCTTATCATTCCGGCGAGCATACCCCCTCACAAAGAGCTTGCAGACGGAAGCCCCGACGCAAATGAACGCCTTGAGCTTACAAGGCTTGCCTTTGCCGATGTCCCGAACGCCGAGGTGTCTGACATGGAGATATTGCGCGAGGGCAAAAGCTACTCGGCAGATACTCTCGAACAGCTTATGAGCCTTTATCCCGGGGCTGAATTTACCTTCGTAATGGGAAGCGACATGCTTTTCAGCTTTGAAGAATGGTACAGATTCCGCTTCCTGCTTGAGAATATGACCCTGGGTGTGTTTTGCCGCAATGAGGGTGAGGACGCACGAGTTATAGAGCATGCTGATTATTTAAAACGGCAGTACGGAGCAAAATGCGTATTTATAAACCACGAGCCCAGGCCGATGTCCTCGTCGGATATACGCGATATGCTTCCAGACAGGCGCGGAGCGTCGTATCTGCCGGAGACGGTTTATTCGCGTATCATCAAAAACGGCGACTACGATGCAAGGCCGGAGCTGTACTGGCTGCGCGAAAGGGCCTACGCAATGCTTGCGCCAAAGCGTGTGGCGCACGTCGTCGGCTGTGAGGCTGAGGCGGTGATGCTTGCCAATCGCTGGGGAGAGGACCCGGAAAATGCGGCCGAGGCCGGAATTCTGCACGATATTACAAAAAAACTTGTTCTATCCGACCAATTGATATTGTGCAGGAAGTATGGTATCATAAACGACACGGTCGAAGAAGAAAATGTAAAGCTCCTGCATGCAAAGACCGGCGCGGCTCTGGCGAGAGATCTTTTCAATATAAGCGATGAGGTATATGACTCGATACGCTGGCACACTACGGGCAAGCCGGATATGACGCTTCTTGAAAAGATTATATACATGGCCGATTATATCGAGCCGAACCGCGATTTTGACGGAGTGGACGAGCTCAGACGGCTGGCTTATGAGAATCTTGACGAAGCCATGACGCTGGGGCTCAAAATGAGTCTTGAAGATATAAAAAGCTATGGGCAGGAGCCTTATTACGCAACTGTCGACGCATACAAGTGGTATACTGAGCATACCGCGCAGCAATAACACTGAGAAGGGATAAATAATATGCAGCTATTCGGAGGAAAAAAAAGCGGCAGACATACGGACAACGGCAGTAAAAGCAGCCGCCGCGCACCAGAAAGATACGACGATTATGACTATGCCGAGGCAAAACGCGCACAGCCCGAGAATACGATGAGCGGCGGCAAAAAACAGAAAAAGAAGGGCAAGGCCGGTAAGGTCGTCCTTATAATCCTTCTGTGCCTTGTTGTGCTTCTCGCGGCGGCCTATGTTTATATTGAGTATTTCATGGACGCGCCCGACAGCAATAAGGATGGTATCCATAACAACGATGAGCCGCCCGTAAATACGGTCGACGGCAGAAAGCCCGGAGTGTATACGATACTCGTCGCGGGCGTTGACGTTGTCAGCAACAATACCGACACCATCATGATAGGGCGACTGGATACGGTAAATCATACGCTCAATGTCGTGAGTATTCCGCGTGATACGCTCACGAACATAAAGCACGAGGTCAAAAAGGCAAACTCCGCCTATCATTATGCCGAATACTACTCAAAGCTCGAAAGCAGCTCATACTATGGCTGCGACCCGATAGAAAAAATGCGCGAGGAGCTTATAAAATCCTTCCTCGGCTTTGATGTGGACGGCTATATTCTCGTCAATATGGAGGCTGCCGAAAAGGTAGTCGATGCTATCGGCGGCGTGAAATTCAACGTTCCTCCCGGAATGGACTACGACGATCCGACGCAGGATCTGCATATCCACATACCGGAAGGACAGCAGACACTCAACGGCGAGCAGTTTGTTCAGCTCATGCGATTCAGAAGCGGCTATGCCGGCGGCGATATTCAGCGCATCGACATGCAGCATGAGCTCCTCATGGCTGTGGCAAGCCAGATGATAAGCCTGAAGAATATCCCGAATCTCACCGAGGTCATAAGCATCGTAAGCGACAACATGAAGACGAGCCTGAGCGCGGAGAATATGCTCTATTACGCCAAGGAATTTTTGAAGCTTGACAGCGAGAACATAAAGTTCTACACTATGCCAGGCGATACCGGCGGCAACGTGTTCGGCTCAAGCTATGTTTTCTGCGATATAGACGCATGGCTCAAAATGGTCAATGATTGCCTCAACCCATGGGAGGCGCAGGTGACGGCGCAGAACGTCAATATCGTGACCTATAAAAACGGCAATTTCTATTCAACGACAGGTGAGCTTGCGGGAGGAATTTCCTCGTTCCTTAATTACAGCTCATCAAGCGCAATGGGCTCAGCCACCGTTTACACCTATGAAAGCAGCACAAGTCAATCAAATCCAGACAGTAAGGATGACAGCGAATGATGACACCGAATGAGGTCGTTAAGATAGCCGCCAAGGCGCTTAATGACAAAAAAGGCAAGGACATAAAAGTCCTGAAGACCGATAAGCTCACATCCCTGTGCGATTATTTTATAATCTGCACAGGTACCTCCTCCACGCATATAAAAACTCTTACAGACGAGATCGACAAGGCAATGAGCGAGGCCGGCGAGCCTCCCATCCGCCGCGAGGGCTATCGCAGCGGAAGCTGGGTGCTTCTCGATTTCGGCTGCGTCGTGGCGCATGTGTTCACCGAGGAAGCGCGTGACTTCTACAAGCTTGAGCATCTGTGGTCAGACGCCGAGGAGCTTGAGCTCTCATCCCTTATAGGCCCCTGCTAAGGGGCGTTCGGACAAAAATCTAAACTATAAGGGAGTAGATTCTAAAATGAAATACGATTTTGCAGCAATTGAAAAGAAGTGGCAGAAAATTTGGGAAGAGACCAAGCCCTACGCGGCGATCACAGGAGATACAACGCGCCCTAAGTTCTACGGACTTATCGAGTTCCCGTACCCCTCCGGTCAGGGACTGCATGTCGGTCACCCCAGACCCTTCACCGCGCTTGACATAGTCTGCCGCAAGAAGAGGATGGACGGATATAACGTCCTGTATCCCATCGGCTTTGACGCCTTCGGACTGCCGACGGAAAACTATGCCATAAAGACGCATATCCACCCGGCAAAGGTCACGGCAGATAATATAAAGACCTTCACCTCGCAGCTGAAAATGCTCGGCTACGGCTTTGATTGGGACAGAGTTATTGACACGACCGATCCGAAATATTACAAGTGGACTCAGTGGATATTCCTCCAGATGTATAAGCACGGTCTTGCATACAAGACCACGATGCCCGTCAACTGGTGCACCTCCTGCAAGTGCGTTCTTGCAAATGAGGAGGTAGTCGACGGCGTGTGCGAGCGCTGCGGCAGCGAGGTCGTCCGCAAGGAAAAAAGCCAGTGGATGCTGCGCATAACCAAGTACGCTCAGCGCCTGATCGACGATCTTGACGATGTCGATTACATCGAGCGCGTAAAAATTCAGCAGCGCAACTGGATCGGCCGCTCCACCGGTGCCGAAGTCACCTTCAAGACCAATATCGGCGGTGAGGTCACGGTCTACACCACACGTGCCGATACCCTGTTCGGCACTACTTACATGGTCATTTCTCCGGAGCACCCGATGCTCGAGGAGTGGAAGGACAGGATAAACAACTGGGACGAGGTCGAGGCCTATCGGAAGGAGGCCGCGAGAAAATCCGATTTCGAGCGCGGTGAGCTCAATAAGGAAAAGACCGGCGTTCGCCTTGACGGTATAGAGGTCGAAAACCCCGTCACTCATAAGATGCTCCCGATGTTCGTTTCCGACTATGTCCTCATGGGCTACGGTACCGGCATCGTCATGGGTGTTCCGGGTCACGATCAGCGCGACTGGGAGTTTGCAACCAAGTTCGGCCTGCCCATCGTCGAGGTCGTTGCCGGCGGCGATATCACCAAGGAAGCTTTTGTCGCAAAGGATGACAGCGCCGTTATGGTAAACTCCGGCTTCCTCAACGGAATGACCGTTAAGGAAGCTATCCCCGCGATGAAGAAATACGTTGTAGAGCAGGGAATAGGCAAGGAAAAGGTCAACTATAAGCTGCGCGACTGGGTATTTTCCCGTCAGCGCTACTGGGGCGAGCCTATCCCCATGGTAAACTGCCCGAAGTGCGGCTGGGTGCCCGTTCCCGAGGAGGAGCTGCCGCTGCTCCTGCCCGATGTTGAAAATTACGAGCCGACCGATAACGGCGAGTCTCCCATTGCGAAGATGCGAGACTGGGTCGAGACCACCTGCCCGAAGTGCGGCGGACCGGCTGAGCGCGAGACCGATACAATGCCCAACTGGGCAGGCTCGAGCTGGTACTGGCTGCGCTATATGGATCCGCACGACGATAAGGCGCTCGTTTCCAAGGAAGCGGTCGATTATTGGGGGCCTGTAGACTGGTATAACGGCGGCATGGAGCATACAACGCTGCA
>URAL01000012.1 GCA_900545805.1 uncultured Eubacteriales bacterium
ATCCTCGGCGATATTTTCAAGGTGCCGGGCTCGACGGTCGTGGACACACACTGCATCCGCATATCAAACCGCCTGGGGCTCGTCGATGACCTGAAAGACCCCGTGAAGATCGAGCAGGAGCTGCGCAGGCAGCTTCCGCCGGATAAGAGCTCCGACTTCTGCCATCGCATCGTGCTGCACGGCCGCGCCGTCTGCACGGCACGCAGACCCGACTGTGAAAGCTGCACATTGCGCCGCGTCTGCCAATTCGCCGAGCAGAAAGACTAAAATAATTATAGCCTAAGTTCGCCGCCTTTTCAATATTTTTAGTGGCGCCTTTTCAGAGGCGCACGGACGCTGTATTTATACGCATATTGCGTGAACCCGGTATCGATTATGCGGCGGAAACCATAACGTTTCGCATATGACAGATTATCATATGAGCTGCAATTTAACAGTTTGCCGCAGGCAAACACCGTTATCCAATGTATGAGAAAGGCGTTGATGCGCTATTAAAAAAATAGGATGTTTGAATTTGGGACTGGCGTTTGCCGGCTGCTTTCTGGGCGCAGGCTACGTCTCCGGTCAGGAGCTGTGGCAGTTTTTCGGCTCGTTCGGCATAAAGGGCGCGGCGGGACTGCTGCTGGCGATCGCACTGCTGCTTTTCGCGGGCGTCGTTATGATCCTGCTCGGCCGCATTACGGGCCTTAAAGAGATCGACAAGCTCGTCGTGCGCCGTAACGTGCCGGTTTTGCGCGGCGCGGTGATGCTCCTTGAGCTGCTGTTCCTGTTCGGCGTGGGCACTATCATGTCCGCAGGCATCGGCGCGCTTTTAAATCAGCTGTTCGGCCTTGCGCCGTTTATCGGCTCGGCGGTGTTCATCGCACTTGTGGCGCTCGTGTCGCTGGCGGGTTTTTCGGGTATGGTCTCGGCGTTTTCGGCGACGGTTCCGATCCTGTCGGTCGTAACACTCGTGTTCGGCATAATGAGCGTGTGCGAAAACGGCGCAGTTCTGCCGGAAGCCGCCGGCGGCAGCAATCCGCTCATGAGCTCGTGGGCCGTGGCGGCGGTGAGCTTTGCCTGCTACAACGTCTTCGGCAGCATCGCTATGATTGCGCCGCTGGGCCCTTATATAAAAAGCAAAAAAGCCGCTGTAGGCGGCATCGCGGTCGGCGCGTGCGTGCTGCTGCTCATAGCAGGAAGCGTGCTCGTTTCCGTATCGGCTGCACCCGAGGCGGCCTCGGCTGAGCTTCCGATGCTCGCACTGGCGCAGAGCCGCGGCACTGTCTGGGGCTATGTCTACGGCGTGCTGCTCCTGCTTGCGATGTTCGGCACGGCGCTGTCGAGCCTTGTCGCGTTCGTGAGCATGCTCTCGGCCAAGTCCGGGCGCATATCTCGGCGCAGAAAGCCTTTCACCGCGCTGTGTGCCGTGTGCATGTTCCTCGGCAGTCTGTTCGGCTTCGGCGACCTCATCGGCGTCGTGTACCCCATATTCGGCTATTGCAGCAGCGTGTTCATCGTACTCATGGCCGCGCACTATTTTAAAGCTTCCAAAGCCGCCGAGAGCAGATAAGCTAAGCTTCCGACTGAAAAACCGTGCAGTCATTTGACTGCACGGTTTTTGCCGCTTATCATCAAGCGGTGAGCCCCGGAATATCGGGAAGCGTGGGAGAGGGGCTGGGGCTGGGATCGGTCTTCTCCGGAATGATATCGTAGGTCGGGATGACCTCAACGCTTATGCGGCCGTCGGCCACGTCGAAGCTTTGCAGAACATCGGCGCCAGCGATGACGAAGGTGAAGGTCTCGATATCGTTGGTCTTCATCTCGATGCCGACCATTCGGTTGAGGTCGTGCGCTACGAGCTGTCCGTCAAGATAGACCTTGACGATGTATGAGCGCAGCTTGATGCCCGTGTCGAGCAGGTTGGTATACTTGGCCTGCACGATAAAGTCGCTGCCGCGTGAGAACGCCTTGGTGACGGTGATGGGAATATTGGTCACCGTGCTGACGCTTTCGGTCGTTGAGTAATAGCCCTTGCCGTTTTCGGGCACGAAGCGCGCACCGGTGTAGTAGACGCTCTGGCCGAGCCAGTCGCCGTACAGAGAGCGTGCGGCCATGCTCTTGGCGTTATAGACCTTCAGCTCGTTTGCATTGCTGGTGGTCAGCGTGTTGGGGATGAGCACGAGCTTGTCGTCGGTGAAATTCATGCTGTCGTAAACGCCGCCGCATATAAGCGCAAGGCGCGTGCTGCCGGTGTTGTCCATGCTGTAGACATAGCGGTTGAACGAGGACAGGCAGTAGAACTTGTCGTCATACTTGTATATCGAGCGGTTGCGTACGTTCGTGGTTTTCGGGAATTCGCCGACGGTCGTGACCGCGCCGGGGGCCTGAAGCGAGATGGCGTAAAGGTTAAGGTCATAGTTTCCGTCGGTGTCATATGCAAGGAAGTACATGACGTGACCGTCGAAAAAGCTGGTGTTTATTTTATAGTCGCAGACCTTTTCGATGCCGCCGCCTGCGATGTCATACGAATAGAGCTTGTCAATATCGACCGAGGTGTCTTTGCCCTGCGCATCCTTGACGATTACGGGCTCAGACATTTTGAAATATATCCTGCCGTTCCAGCCGTAGGGCACGAAGTTCGGTACCTGCGAATATTTGAGCTCGGAGCTTATCGCGCTGAACGCGCCGTTTATTATCTGCCCGAAGACATAGGTGTAGCCGTCGGGCTTATCGGCGTATTTCGTGAATGCCAGAGCGTAGAGCTTTCCGTCATAGAAGCAGTACGACTCGATGATGTAGCCGTCGTATACGGTGACGGTGATGCCGGTGGCGGGATCATAGCACAGAAGAGATCCCTTTGCGCTTCCGGTTGCGCTGCGGCAGAAGTAGACCTTGCCGTCACAGACACTGATGTTGTCGAGATACTGACCGACGCCGGCGGTGTACAGCTCGGTACTGACGCCGCCTGCCGTCACCGAATACAGACTGTAGGTCACGGTGTCCACGGTCAAGTAGCTTTTATACAGGCAGTAGCTCGTTTTGCCGATCTGGGCGCAGACGCTGTCGTTTTCAAGGTTCGCCTCGTAATCGGCCATGTCGGCGTTTATGCGCGAGTCATGACCCTGACGCTGGGCAGGCTCGACGATGCGTGCCACAACGGTGGCTATCTGAGCGCGGCTGGCCGTGCTTGTGCCGTAAAAGCGCTTGGCTGCGTCCACGCCGATCATTATGCCGGCAGAGTACAGCAGCTCGACAGAGCTTTTGTAGTAGGCAGGGATACTGCTCAGATCGCCGATGGTGTAGTCGCTGATCCTGGGCATGTCCTGCTCGCTTATGGTTTTCGAGAACATGTACGCAAGGTCGTACCGGTTTATGCTCCTGCCCAGATCACTGAAGGCGGGCGTCGTCGACGGAAGGAGCTTACGTGCCTGACAGTATCTATAATAAGTAGCATACCATGCCTCATTGGGGTTGGGATCGCCTATGAGGTTGTCGTTATACGCAGCGTGGATGCGTGCGGCGATGGTTATCGCCTCGGCCCAGCTTACGTTGTTGTTCGGGCAGAAGGTTTTGTTTCCGCATCCGACCATAATACCCTTGTTGTATGTAGTCTTGACGCCGGAATAGTACCAGTTGAGTGAGCTTACATCGGTGAAGGTGCTGTTATTCATACGGCCGACATCGTCAAAAACGGCGAGCCTCTCGCCGGGGATCGTGTCTGCCAGTGCGCCGGTAGACGTTATGGCAAGCAGGCTGCCTACAACGAGCACAAGCGCCAGCACTCTGCGAAAATTTTTCATATGTCAAACCTCCGGGAAACCTCGGTTACAATTCGGTGTCAACTATTATATCAGGTTACATAATCTTTTGCAATAGAAAATTAACAATAATATTGTATAGCTAAAAGACCGGAGTGATGGTAGAATACAGATATATAAACTTTCAAGGAGAGTGGAATCATGAAATACGGCTTTATAGGGCTCGGCAACATGGCCGGAGCCATCATCGCGGGAATGGCATCCTGCGGCAAGTTCAAAAACGACTATCTTTACGGCTGCAACCGCAGTCAGGGCAAGACACTTGCGCTGAAGGAAAAGCACGGGCTCATACCCTGCGCGACGGCGGCTGAGGTCGCGGATAAGGCCGACGTCATCATCCTTGCGGTAAAGCCGCAGGTGCTGCCCGAGGTGCTGCCGGAGATAGCAAAAAGCGTCACCAAGGACAAGACGCTCATCACCATCGCCGCAGGAAAGAGCATAGGCTGGTATGAGGAGCGCCTTGCAAAGGGCGTGCCCGTCGTGCGCGTTATGCCGAACATAAATGCAAAGGTCAAGGCCTCCGTCACCGCCATATGCGGCGGCAAGGGTGCGACAAAGGACGATATACGCATTGCCGACGGCATATTCTCATCGGTCGGCAAGATATATCACATAGAGGAGAAAATGTTCCCAGCCTTCGGTGCGCTGGGAGGTGCGTCGGGTGCGTTCGTACTCTTATATATCGACGCACTGGCCGAGGCCGGAGTGCGCGCCGGCTTTGCCCGCCCTATGGCCGAGGAGCTTGCCACGGCTACGGTCATGGGCAGCAGCGCCCTTGCCATGGACAGCGGTGAGCACCCCATAGCACTAATGAACCGCGTCTGCTCACCCGGCGGTACGACCGTCGAGGGAGTGTGCAAGCTCAAGGAGCTCGGCTTCGAGAGTGCCGTTCAGCAGGCACTTCAGGCCATAATCGAAAAAGACTACTTTTTAGAGGCGAATTGAGGCCGCGGCGAAAACCGGAAACTGGAACTGATACATTTAATAAAAATTTAACAAAGTATCCTTGACAAGCCATATTCTGTAGAGTTAAAATATTAACGTTCCGGAAAGGACATACTGATAATGAATATAATATCTGAAAGGGGAATGTTATTATGGCTAACAGAATAATGCTCAATCAGACCTCATATCACGGAGCGGGAGCTATCCGCGAGATACCGGGCGAGGTTAAGTCGCGCGGCTTCAAAAAGGCTCTTATATGCTGCGGCCCGACGCTCATAAAGCACGGAGTTATCGCCCATGTGACCGATATTCTCGACGAGGCGGGGCTTGAGTACGCGATCTATTCCGATATAAAGCCCAACCCGACGATAGAAAACGTTGTAGAGGGCGTTGCGGCGTTCAAGGCAGCCGGAGCCGACTACCTCATCGCCATCGGCGGCGGCTCGCCCATGGATACGTCCAAAGCCATCGGCATCATCATAAACAACCCCGAATTTGCCGACGTGCGCTCACTTGAGGGCGTTGCGGACACGAAAAAGCCCTGCGTTCCCATTATTGCGATCCCGACGACCGCCGGCACGGCTGCCGAGGTCACGATAAACTATGTTATCACCGATGTCGAGCGCAAGCGCAAATTCGTCTGCGTCGACCCGCACGATATGCCCATTGTCGCCGTCGTTGACCCCGAGATGATGAGCTCGATGCCGAAGGGCCTGACGGCGTCAACCGGTATGGACGCACTGACTCACGCCATCGAGGGCTACACCACCAAGGCCGCGTGGGAGATGACGGACATGTTCCATCTCGAGGCGATAAAGCTTATCTCGAAGTATCTGCGCTCGTCGGTCGCCGGCGAGAAGGAGGGACGCGAGGGCATGGCGCTCGGCCAGTACATTGCAGGCATGGGCTTTTCCAACGTCGGCCTCGGCATCGCCCACTCCATGGCGCACACGCTCGGCGCGGTCTACGACACTCCGCACGGAGTCGCCTGCGCTATGATGCTGCCTATCGTCATGGAGTATAACGCAGACTTTACGGGCGAAAAGTTCCGCGAGATCGCACGCGCCATGGGCGTCAAGGGCGTTGACGAAATGTCGCAGGCAGAGTACCGCCGTGCGGCGATCGACGCCGTAAAGCAGCTCTCGAAGGATGTCGGCATCCCCGAAAAGCTTGATGCGCTCAAGGAAGAGGATCTGCCCTTCCTGGCCGAAAGCGCCTATGCCGATGCCTGCCGTCCCGGCAACCCCCGCGACACCAGCCCCGCAGAGCTCACCGAGCTGTTCAGAAAGCTCATGTAGTTTTTTAGAGGCGCATTGACGCTGCTGCGGATACGGTGACTGCGGTTGCCCGGTATCGGAATTGCCGGCGAAACCGTTTTTTGCATCGCCCTACGGAGATGCGCGATATCGCGATATCATGTGAAAATGAAAAAGGTGCAGACACTGTCTGCACCTTTTCTGATTTTCCTCTGTTTACTTTATCGTTGCCCTGGCGTTGTCGAGGGTGATGACGATGCCGTTTTTGGCGGCGACCTCGTTGACCTGAGCAACGAGCTTGGACGCATAGACGTTCAGGAATTTGACCGTGAGAGCCTCCTTCTGCCTGGGGCTCATGGCGGCGAGGATGCCCTTGACGATCTTCTTTGAAAACTCGGGAGACGCGCCGACACACTTGCGGATGAGGGGGTTGACGCCTTCGCTTTCGGACAGGATCTTTATCAAATCGGGCAGGAAAGTGTCGAGCGTTTCAGTATAGTCAAATTCGCTGACCTGCATTGTTAATTCAATCATTGCAAACCTCCGATAGTTAACTTATATATAACAGATGCATTATACAAAAAAGAAAGAGAAATGGCAACTATAAATATTTTTTTGACTTTCAAAAGTTTTTGAGGCAAAAATATTGACAATCGGCAAAAATGTTGTTATTATCTTAAAGCTGAACATTCAAGGGGAGCGGCCATGCGGGCGTAGTTCAATGGTAGAACACCAGCCTTCCAAGCTGGATACGTGGGTTCGATTCCCATCGCCCGCTCCATCAAAGCGGAAATATGCGCCAATAGCTCAGCAGGATAGAGCAACTGCCTTCTAAGCAGTAGGTCGGGGGTTCGAATCCCTCTTGGCGTGCCAAAATTAAAATATGGTGGGTATAGCTCAGCTGGTTAGAGCACCGGATTGTGGTTCCGGGTGTCGAGGGTTCGAATCCCTTTACCCACCCCACAAGTCACAGAGGCCGGACAAAAGCCCGGTCTCTGTGTACAATAGAATAGATTTAGATGGTGGGATGTAGTGTAATGGTAACACCTCAGACTTTGACTCTGATATAGTGGGTTCGAGTCCCGCCATCCCAGCCAAGCCTGCCCCAGTAGCTCAGTAGGCAGAGCACCTGCCTTTTAAGCAGGGTGTCCGGGGTTCGAATCCCCGCTGGAGCACCAAAAAAGAGACGGTCATCAGGCCGTCTCTTTTGCTGCTGTTTTGCCGGTCGAGAACCCCGGACACGAATGCGAGATCGACGGTTGCCGCTTTAGCGGCGAGGCGATAGATATTAAAATAAAAGCTTTTCCGCGCAAAGCGCGGCAAAAAGCCGGGGTTCGAATCCCCGCTGGAGCACCAACACAAAACCGTCTCAAAAGAGGCGGTTTTCTCCGTATATAATGTTACTCTCAACAACGAATGTCAAAAACGCGGTTTTTCCCTTGCCAAACGGCGAGCAACAATGTATAATTACTTAGTACGTCTATGCTGAATTTGTATAGGATTAAGGAGGCTTCCTATGGCCAATAATTATAAAAGACGCGCCGGAGACCGTGTTGAGGGCAGACGGCTGCGTTCACTCAACGGCTTTTACAATTTTATTCCGTTCATAATGCCCGCGCGAAACGACGCGCTCAACTACTATGAGGAATCGTTTGAAATAACCAACGCCGACCGCTGGTTCAGAAAGCAGCGTGTAGCGGGCTATAAGGGCATGGGCATGCTGCATCTGCTCATCGCTGCCTATGTTCGCGCCTGCGCATATCTGCCCGGCCTCAACCGCTTCTGTGTCGGCAAGCGCATTTACGCACGTAACGATATCGAGATCGTCATGGCCGTAAAGCGCAGCCTGACCATCGATTCGTCCGAGACTACCATCAAGGTCGTTTTTAAGCCGACCGACACGATTTACGACGTTTATAACCGCATGAATGCGGCTATCGACGAGATCAAGAACTCCGACGAGGAAAACGGCACGGAGGAATTTGCAAACAAGTTTGCCGCCCTGCCGCGCTTTATCATAAGCTTTGCGATATGGCTTCTGCGCGTCGCCGACTATTTCGGCCTGCTGCCGAAGAAGCTCCTGGATGTGAGCCCCTTCCACGGCTCGATGATAATCACCGACCTCGGCTCACTCGGCATCGGCCCGATTTATCATCACATCTACAACTTCGGCACGCTGCCGGTGTTCGTATCCTTCGGTGCAAAGCGCCATGTGCACGAGCTTGACCGCCACGGCAATGTTGTCGACCGCAAGTATGTCGACGGCAAATTCGTTCTCGACGAGCGCACGGTCGACGGCCACTACTATGCAAGCGTGTTCAAGATCATAAACCGCATCATCCAGGATCCCTCGGTGCTTGAGGTCCCCCCGGCGAAGGTAAACGAGGATATTTTCTGAACATTAATTAATAATACGGCTGAATCAGAAACGGTTCAGCCGTATTTTTCTGCTCATTTCGGGCAAAATATCTGCGGTGATCAACATGAACAAAATAATCGGTCGGCAGACCGTGCGCCCCGAAGTACCGCCGTCTATCGTGTCCTTTGCCTCCGTCGTCGGGCAGAAGGAGGGCGAGGGGCCGATAGGGCACTGCTTTGATAAGATATGTCTCGATGCGTACTTCGGCGAAAGCTCGTGGGAGAAGGCCGAAAGCTCGATGCTCAAGGAGTGCTTTGAGCTGTGCTGCGACAAGCTGGGCATTCCGCCGAGGGAGCTTGACATGATATTCTCCGGCGATCTTTTAAACCAGTGCGTGGGCTCCGCGCTTGCGCTTAAAAACACCGGCGTGCGGCACTTCGGGTTGTACGGCGCGTGCTCGACCATGGGCGAGGCGATGACCCTCGGAGCAATGGCCATCGACGGCGGCTTTGCCGGGCGCGTGTGTGCAGTCACAGGCTCGCACTTCTGCTCGTCCGAGCGGCAGTACCGCTTTCCGCTCGAGTACGGCGGCCAGCGCACACCGACCGCACAGTGGACGGTGACTGGCTCGGGCGCTGTTATATTGCAGCGCGAGGGCAAGGGACCGTATGTGACGTATATGACGCCCGGAAGGATAGTCGATGCCGGGATAACGGACGCAAGCAACATGGGAAGCGCCATGGCTCCGGCGGCATATGAAACGCTCAAGGCGCACTTTGCCGACACGGGCAGAGAGCCGGACTATTACGACATGATAGTCACCGGCGACCTCGGCGCTATCGGGCATGACACGCTCGAGGAGCTATTCCGCCGCGACGGCGTGAAGCTCGGGAAGTTTTACACCGACTGCGGCGTGCTCATATTCGACCGCGAGCGGCAGGACGTTCACGCCGGCGGCTCGGGCTGCGGCTGCTCGGCCGCGGTGTTCTGCTCGCTTATAATGCGCGGCTTTTCCGAGGGCAAGTGGGAAAAGGTCCTGTTTGCGCCGACTGGAGCGCTCATGTCGCCGACGAGCACCCAGCAGGGAAACAGCATCCCCGGCATATGCCATGCGCTCGCCGTCGAAAAGACGCTGCCCGACCGAGGTGAATGACATGCTTATTGAATATCTCAAGGTTTTCGCCGTGGGCGGCGCGCTGTGCGCTATCGGTCAGCTGCTCATTGACAAAACGAAGCTCACCCCGGCGCGTATACTGACGGTCTACGTTGTTTCGGGCCTTATCCTTGAAGCTGCGGGGCTGTACTCTCCGCTAGTAAAATGGGCGGGTGCGGGAGCGACCGTTCCGCTGACCGGCTTCGGCTCGACGCTTGCAAGGGGCGTGGAGAAGGCAGTTTCCGAAAGAGGCGTTCTCGGCGCGTTCACGGGCGGCTTCACCGCCGCGGCAGCGGGCATATGCGCCGCCGTGTTCTTCGGAATTATCGTCGCCCTGCTTTTTAAGCCCGGGGAGAAAAAATAAAAAAACGCCCCAAGGCCGGCTGAGACAAGAAAACATACGGTTTTGAAGCGATCTTTTCCGCCCCTGCTGCGTCTGAAACCTTGAGAATACGTCAGTATGCTCTGCGGTCTCATCCTTACAGGGACAAAAAATCTCAGCTTCAAAACTGCGAGCACCCGAAAAGACGGAGCATGTGCGAGGTCAAGGCGCGGCGGCGAAGGCATACTTTGTGTATACCAAGCCGTCGCAACGACGACATTCGTGCATGCTCCGTTTTCTCGGGCGTGTGTTTTCTTATCTCAGTCGGCCAAGGGCGTTTTTTATTAATCTGTGACCTCGCATACGCTTTTTACGAAGCTCGTCAGCTCATCGTTATCTATCCACCAAGCCGTATCGCCGCTGATGCCGAATTCCAAAGAGCCTAAAGGCGCGTCGGCCTGATTGAGCTTATAGCGCTCTCCGTCGATCTCAATCAAAATTCCGAATGCCTCGGTGATCCCGGCGTGCTCGCTGTTCTCGGCAAAGTCATCGTCCGTCAGCTTGTTGAGCAGCGATACGAGCCTGGCCGTTTCCTCTTGAGTCAGATAGTTTTGAACATCGTTTTCACCATCCCAGCTCCACGCTAAGGCGCTGGTGATATCCTCTGCCTTGAGATCATGCATCCAAATGCAAATTTCCTTTTCGGGCTTTGCCGAGCATGCGGCGAGGGATAGAATACATACCGCGGCGAGGATAAGCGCTGCAAATTTTTTCATCCGTTTTACCTCCTTTACGGTGCGTAGGGTGACTTATTTCTCGTGAACTGTCAGCTCCAGCACGTCGGGGCGTGCATAGTGCCCGACTGCGTCGTGCTCCATTTTGCAGGCTGCCGGAAGCTCCATGTCGAGCTCGGCATAGATTATCGTCTCCTCATCCCAGACCGGCTGCGTCAGATAGTGGCCGTAGGGGTCTATGATGCAGCTGCCGCCGCGGCAGACCATGTCCGGCTGACGCTCGACGGCGTCCTTTTCGTTGAGGTCTGTGGGGTATGAAGACTTGCGCACTATCATATCGGAATTTATAAAATAGCACTTGCCCTCGATGGCGATATGCTGTATCGTCGCCTGCCACTCGGGATTGTCGTTGGTGTTCGGAGAAATATATATCGTTATTCCCTTCTGATACAGGGCAACACGCGCAAGCGGCATGTAGCTTTCCCAGCAGATGAGGCTTCCGATAGGTCCCCACGGCGTTTCGGTCACGGGGAAATAGTCCTTATTTGCGTCGCCCCAGACGACGCGCTCTGCTCCCGTGGGCTTGAGCTTGCGGTGCACCTTATACGAGCCGTCGGGCTCGAAGATGACGTTGCTGTTATAGAGCGTTCCGAGAACGGCGTCGCGCTCTGAAAAGCCGATGCTTACATACGCTCCGGCGCGCACTGCGGCCTCGGCAAGGGCGTTAAAGTCAGCATCATCCACGATGATCGACGCATCGTAATAGCGCTTCCAGTCCTCTCTTCCGGGCTCGGTGCGCTTGCCCATGCTGAAGCCGAAGCTCATTCCGATGGGATAGCCGGGGATGAAAAGCTCCGGAAAAACGATGAGGTCGGGCTTTTTCTGAGCCGCTTCTTCAATATATTTAAGTGTTTTTTCAAGCGAGGCCTTTTTATCAAACATACAGGGCTCTGCCTGAACAAGCGCGACCCTGCAGCATTTTGCGATATCCCTCATGATCTGTGCTCTCCTTTGCGGTTTTATGAAAATATTGTAGCATGAACAAAAGTGCTGCACAACAAAAAAGTGCCCGGAAATACACTGAAATATGTGTGAGCCTTAAAAATGCCATTTCGATTCTCACAATGCTATGCTTCGGGATCTTGTCTCCAAGCCTTAAGTGTGCCGCAACAGCTTTTCCGTCAACCATATTCTACGGGCTACGGGATCAGCCGTGAGAGCTTGCCGGAACGCCCGCAGGAAATCAACGACCGGCAGACCTTCGGACACTGGAAAGGATATTGCGTATACGGGAAGAAGCGCACGAAGGATTACTCCTGATTTTTGCAGCGTTTTTGACATTCGGGAAAGGAATGACGGCAATTGCTGATACCGGCATGAAAAAAAGGAATGGGAAATTTGCAAAAATATCTTGCAAATTCAACGATTTACGCTTAATATGTTAATTAACAAACGAACTTTTTGCGGCATATGTCAATTTTTTGGCTCTGCTGTATCAATGGTTTAAGGCGTGCTTAATATTGAAAGGATGCTGAACAATAATTTAACAATTTAAATTGCTTGAACTTTATCAATATAAAATGCACAAAATTCGTTGAAATTATGGAGATGTTTTGTTATTCTTAACATATTAAAGATTTTCAACTTAAAGATTTTCAACGTCATAAAATTGAATATAGTATAAAGAAAAATAACGAAGGGAGGAGAGCTGATGGCATTTGATGAAATTGCCGGAATAAGCGCGGCAGAGGAGAGCATGCGCCTTAATATTGCCGAGGCGCATGCGGAGGCCAAAAGAATAGTCGCGCAGGCAGAGCTTGCCGGAAAGACTGACATTGCCGAGGCGAGGGAAAAAGCGGCCGGAGAGCTTGCCGTGCGCAGAGCCGAGGCAAGCACCGCGGCGGAAAAAGAAGCACATGAGATATATCTGAAGGCGGAGAATAAAAAAGCGGTGCTCCGCGCCAAAGCAGAAAGCCGCCGCGAAAAAGCGGCAAAACTTATTGCGGAAAGGATTGTGAACGGGTAATGGCCATTGAAAAAATGAAAAAGCTCAGGCTGATTGCCGTTCGCAACCAGAAAAAAGCTCTGCTGCGAAAGCTCCAGCTTCTCGGCTGCGTTGAAATGTCAGAGCCCGAGCTTTCCGAGCTTACGCCGGAGCTGAGGCAGCATCTCTCAAAAGAGGGAAGCGACGTGACCAAGGTCAGAGCCGATTATGCGATGCTTATTCAGGCTGTAGAGCTTCTGGATAAGTACGCGCCCGTAAAGAGCAAGCTCCTTTCCGCAAAGCCCGAGGCCGAGGTCAAAACGCTGCTGGACGACTCAACGCTCTCGCCTACGCTTGAAACTGCCCGCAGGATAGTTACCATAGACGAGACCGTGCGCAGGATAAACGCAGAGGGTGCACGCATTGCGGGAAGCATAGACGCATTGAAGCCCTGGCTTGAGCTCGACTATCCGCTCGACGGGCAGGGAACACAGCGCTGCGCCGTGACGCTGGGCTTTATGCCCATGTCGGTGAGCCTTTCAGAGGCCCGGCAGAGCCTTGCCGAGGCAATGGAGGAGGCTGAGCTCATCAGCGTATCCGACGACAGTGCTCAGCATTATCTGGCGCTTATCTGCTTTAAGGAGGAGCTTCCCGCGGCGCTGGATGCGCTGAGGGTACATAACTTCTCCGCTGCGGCCTTCGGAAGCTCAGAGGGCACGGCAGCCGAGAGCACCGAAAAGCTCAATGCCGAGCTCAGTGAGCTCAAAAAGCAGAAGGCCGAGCTCACAGACGAGATATCTGCCATGGGCGAGCACCGGCAGGAGCTTAAGCTCTGTGCCGACAGGATGGAGACCAAGCTCGCCTACGCCGAGGCCGAGGGGCAGCTTTACGGCATGGAAAGCGCCGTCGCGCTCCAGGGCTGGGTGCTCGCGAGAAAGGTCCCCGAGCTTGAGCAGACTCTTGAGAAATTCGACTGCGCGTGGGAGCTTACGGATCCCGAGCCCGAGGAGTACCCCGAGGTTCCCGTGGCTCTTCGCAATAACAAAATAACAAACGCGCTGAACATGGTCACGAATATGTACAGTCTGCCGTCATATGACGGCGTTGACCCGAATCCGCTTATGGCACCGTTTTTCATTTTGTTCTACGGACTTATGATGGCGGACATGGGCTACGGCCTTATAATGATCCTTGCGGCGGTCGTGGCGATGAAGAAGATAAGGCCCCTCAAGGGCGCTCTGAGCTTCTGCCAGCTGCTTTTGTACTGCGGTGTATCGACCTTCATAATGGGCATACTCACAGGCGGCTTCTTCGGCGATGCGCTCGCGCAGATCGGAAAGATAACCGGAATGCCCGACGGCTGGGGCGAGCTGTGGTGCCTGTTCAGCCCGATGAAGGATGTTATGACGGTGCTCATCGGCGCGATGGTGCTCGGGCTTATCCATCTGAACGTCGGCATGGTCATAAGCGTTGTCGAGAAGGTCAAAAAAGGCGACGCGGCCGGAGCATTCTGGGAGGAGGGCTCGCTGTGGGTCATTCTCATCGGGGCTGTCATGACGGCGCTCAAGGTAGGCAGCATCGGCGGCGTGCCGGTGGTTCTTGTTATCGGCTGCGTTATGCTCTTCTACGGCGGAAGCCGCGGAGCAAAGGGCTTCGGCAAGCTGACGAGCCTGTTTTCGACGCTTTACAACACCGTGACCGGCTGGTTCGGCGACATACTCTCGTATTCGCGAATTATGGCGCTGATGCTCGCCGGCAGCGTTATCGCAACGGTCTTCAACACCATAGGCGGCATAGCCAATACCCTTTGGCTGTTTATCCCCGTGTTCATTATCGGACACAGCCTGAACTTTGCTCTTAACCTCCTTGGCTGCTATGTACACGATCTGAGACTTCAGTGTCTCGAGTACTTCGGCAAGTTCTACAAGGACGGCGGCAGGGCGTTCAAGCCCCTTGAAGTAAGCACAAAATATTACGATATAGCTGAAGAATAATAGGAGGATATCAATAATGGAATTTCTGTTTGCACACTCAGGCCTTGCAATAGGTCTTCTCGGCGCGGGTCTCGCAGCATGCATGGCCGGCGCAGGCTCGGCAGTCGGTACCGGTATCGCCGGTGAGGCCGGCGCGGGACTTGTCACCGAAGACCCCGCTAAGTTCGGTAAGGCGATGATCCTTCAGGTCATCCCCGGCACCCAGGGCCTGTACGGTCTGGTCGTTTTCTTCGTCGCGATCATGAACATGGGTCTGCTTGACGGCACGGCTCTTAACCTTTCCTTTGTCGACGGCTGCCGTTACTTCGCGGCATGCATGCCCATCGCCATCGGCGGCCTCGTTTCCGCTATCGGACAGGGCAAGGTCGCGGCGGCGTCGGTCAATCTGCTTGCCAAGAACCCCGATCACTGGGCGAAGGGCATGATCCTGTGCATCACCGTTGAGTTCTACGCAATTTTGTCCCTGCTTGCATCGATGATGATGCTGCTGTACATCTGATCCGACGGTGAAATATAACGTAAAGGCAGGGCTTTACCATGAAAGGCACTGAAAAAATAATAGCACATATCCGGGCCGACGGCGACGCGCAGGCGAAAAAGATAATTGACGAAGCGTCAAAGCAGGCCGAAGAGCTCCGTGCGGAGAGCTTCAAGGCCGCGCTTGCCGAGTATGAAAAGCTCATGCAGGCCGGCAATGCCGAATGCGCGGACATCCTCAGCGGCAGCCGCCGTATTGCGGAGATGGAGGCAAAAAAGAGCGTCCTTTCCGTAAAGCAGGAGATGGTCGCCTCGGCGTTTGACGCCGCACGCAGCGAGATAGTCAATATGCCTCGCGATAAGTATACGCAGTTTCTTGCGCACATGGCGGCCGATGCAGCCTCCACCGGCGAGGAGGAGATACTCCTCAACGAGTCCGACAGAAAGGAGCTCGGCAAGGCTGTCTGCAAGGCTGCAAACGAGCTGCTTTCGGCAAAGGGAGTGCCCGGCAGGCTCACCTTGAGCGAGGACACTGCCGATATCTGCGGCGGAGTTATCATCCGCTGCGGCGGCATAGAGACAAATTGCAGCATTGACGCGCTCATTCGCCAGTGCCGCAGCGGTCTTTCGACCGAAGTCGCGGCAGTGCTGTTTGAGTGATGCTCCGGCGCTGTAAATCCCGAAAAGGGAGGGAATGAATTGTCAAATAAAAAGTGCGTCAGAGAAAAATATCTGTATCTTTCCGCGATGCTCAGAGCCAGGGAGGCCAGAATGCTCACCCGCGACAGGGCAGAGCGCATGATAGATGCGCCAAGCTTTGACGAGGCGGCTAAAATGCTCACCGACTGCGGCTATAAGGACATGTCGGGCTTTTCGGCAAAGCAGGTCGAACAGGCTCTTGCAGAGCACAGAGCGGAGATATTCGCGGAGCTTGCACGTATATCCCCGGACGCGGAGCCCATCGAAATCTTCCGCATGCGGTATGATTACCACAACGCCAAGATCGTCATAAAGACCGAATCAGGCGGAAGCGACCGCTCCGATCTCATGAGCAAGTCGGGCAGAGTGAACCCCGAGGAGCTTAAGCGCAGCTTCACGGAGGAAAAATATCTGAGCCTGCCGCCGGTGCTGGCCGATGCAATGGTCGAGGCAAAAAGCGCTCTTGCAAGATCGCAGAATCCCCAGCTTGCCGACTTCATACTCGACAGGGCGTATTTTTCGGAGCTCCTCGCGGCGTCGCAGAAGCTCGGCAGTGCGTTTTTGCGCGGCTATGCGCAGACGATGATAGACGCGGCAAACCTCAGAAGCGCTGTGCGCACCATGCGCATGAACAAGGACGCGGAGTTTCTCAAGACGGCGCTCGTTTCGGGCGGCGGCATAGACACGGGACGCATCCTTGCGGCCTTCGGCTCGGGTGACACGCTCGCGGCAATATACGCAAACACGCTGCTTGCAAACGCGGCGGTGCTCGGTGCGGCGGCCGTAAAGGGAGGCACACTTACCGAGTTTGAGCTTGCCTGCGATAACGCTGTGACGGCGTATCTCACGGGAGCAAGGTTAGTGGCCTACGGCGAGGCGCCCGTTATAGCATATCTTGCCGCTGTTGAGGGCGAAGTGACCGCGCTGAGAATGATACTCACCGGGCTCCTGGCCGGACTTCCGGCCGAGACCATACGGGAAAGGCTGCGTGATCTGTATGCTTAAAATTGCTGTTATAGGACGGCGCGAGACCGTTATGGGCTTCACCGCGCTGGGGCTGGAGGCATATCCGGTCACCGACGGCTCTGAGGCAAAGGCGATACTTCGCACGCTCACCCACGACAGGGAGGACGTCGCGATAATCTACGTCGAGGAGGATATCGCCGTCGAGCTTCAGAGTCAGATAGATAAATTCAAGGACAGTCCGAAGCCGGCGATAATCCTTATCCCCGGCAGAGAGGGCAGTCTCGGCATGGGGCTTTCGGCCCTCAATGCCGCGGTAGAGCGTGCCATAGGCACGAACATCCTCGAGAATAATTAAGAAAGAAAGGTATCTGTATGAGCGGAACTATAATAAAGGTCTCAGGACCGCTTGTAGTCGCGGAGGGCCTCGGCGACGCGAACGTTTCCGACGTTGTGCGTGTCGGCCCCGACCGACTTATAGGCGAGATACTTAACATGACCGGCGACAGCGCCTCGATACAGGTCTATGAGGAGACATCAGGTCTCGGACCGGGTGCCGAGGTCGAAAGCTCGGGCATGCCGATGTCCGTCGAGCTCGGACCGGGCATGCTGGAGAATATCTATGACGGTATCCAGCGTCCTCTGCCGGAGATCCGCGAGCTCACCGGCGCCACGATAAGCCGCGGCACCGACGTTCCGGCGCTCAATCGCACAAGGAAGTGGACGTTTGTACCCGTCGCGCACGAGGGCGACGAGCTCACCGGCGGCGACGTTATCGGCACCGTTCAGGAGACGAGTGCGATACTGCACAAGATCATGGTGCCGCCGAGCCTGAGCGGCAGACTCGTCAGCATAAAAGGCGGCGACTTCACCGTAACGGAGACCGTTGCCGTGCTGGAGGATAAAAGAGGCGAAAAGCACGAGCTTACGATGATGCAGAAGTGGCCGGTCCGCATAAGCCGTCCCTACGCGTCAAAGAGCATGCCCACGCGCCCGATGAACTCAGGCCAGAGAATAATCGACACGCTGTTTCCCATCGCAAAGGGCGGCACGGCGGCAGTCCCCGGCCCCTTCGGCTCGGGCAAGACCGTCGTTCAGCACCAGCTTGCAAAGTGGTCTGACGTCGATATAGTCATCTACATCGGCTGCGGCGAGCGCGGTAACGAGATGACCGACGTTCTCATGGAGTTCCCCGAGCTCACAGACCCACGAAACGGCGAGCCTCTTATGAAGAGAACGGTGCTTATAGCAAATACCTCGGATATGCCCGTTGCGGCGCGTGAGGCGTCTATCTACACCGGTATTACCATCGCGGAATACTTCCGTGACATGGGCTACGACGTCGCAGTTCTCGCCGACTCCACCTCGCGCTGGGCGGAGGCTCTGCGTGAGATGTCCGGCCGACTTGAGGAGATGCCCGGTGAAGAGGGCTACCCGGCCTACCTTGCCTCGCGTATCGCACAGTTTTACGAGCGCGCAGGCGTCGTCGAATGCCTCGGCTCGGATGAGCGCCGCGGCTCCGTTACCGCCATCGGCGCCGTTTCACCTCCGGGCGGTGATATCTCCGAGCCCGTGTCGCAGGCGACGATGCGCATAGTCAAGGTTTTCTGGGCACTCGACTCATCGCTTGCTTATGCGCGCCACTTCCCGGCGATAAACTGGCTGACCTCGTACTCGCTGTACGTCGACACGCTGGCAAAATGGTATAACGAGCAGTTCGGCCCCGAGTATATGCTCAACCGAGACAAGGCCATGCACATACTCCAGGAGGAAAACGAGCTTCAGGAGATTGTCCGTCTCGTCGGTCAGGACGCCTTGAGCCCTGCCGACCGCCTGACCATGGAAACGGCAAAAATGCTGCGCGAGGACTTTTTGCAGCAGAACGCCTTCGTCGATGAGGACGCGTATTCGTCCTACGACAAGCAGTTTGAGTTGATGCGCATGATACTCACCTTTGACGCTCTCGGGCGCGACGCTCTCGGCAAGGGCGCGGATATGAAGGCACTGTTCTCGATCGGCGCAAAGGAGCGCATAGGCCGTGCGAAGATGGCCTCTCCCGACAGCTACAAGCAGGAGTACGCTTCCATCCTTGAGCAGATGAAGACAGAGATCGATGCGGTCATCGCAGGAGGTGAGGACGCATGATTAAAGATTATAAGACCATACGACAGATAGCAAATCCTCTTATGATCGTCGAGCAGGTCGAGGGCGTTACCTATGACGAGCTGTGCGAGATCGAGCTGCCTAACGGCGAGACTCGCCGCGGTAAGGTCCTCGAGGTCGAGGGCGACAAGGCCGTCGTTCAGCTGTTCGACTCCGCGCAGGGCATAAACCTTGCACAGACTAAGGTCAGATTCCTCGGCCATCCGCTGGAGCTTGCGGTTTCCGAGGATATGCTCGGCCGAGTATTTAACGGTATGGGTCAGCCCATCGACGGCGGCCCCGAGCTTCTGGCCGACGCCCACCGCGATATTAACGGCATGCCCATGAACCCGGCGGCACGCGCATACCCGGCTGAATTTATCCAGACCGGTGTTTCTACCATCGACGGCCTGAACACCCTTGTCCGCGGTCAGAAGCTGCCCATATTCTCCGCCTCCGGCCTTCCGCACGCGGCACTGGCGGCGCAGATAGCGCGTCAGGCGCGAGTTCTCGGCGACGGTGAGAACTTCGCTGTCGTGTTCGCCGCGGTCGGTATCACGTTTGAGGAGTCTGAGTACTTCATTGAGGACTTCAAGCGCACCGGCGCCATCGACAGAACAGTTGTATTTTCAAACCTCGCAAACGACCCCGCGGTCGAGCGTATTGCGACTCCGCGTATGGCGCTGACGGCGGCGGAGTACCTTGCGTTTGAAAAAGACATGCACGTTCTTGTCATCATAACCGATATCACAAACTACGCGGAAGCTCTGCGCGAGGTATCGGCGGCAAAGAAGGAGGTTCCCGGACGCCGCGGCTACCCCGGCTATCTGTACACCGACCTTGCTACGATGTACGAGCGCGCCGGCCGCCGCATAGGCTGCAAGGGCTCAATCACCATGATCCCCATACTGACCATGCCCGAGGACGACAAGACCCACCCGATCCCCGACCTTACGGGCTACATCACCGAGGGCCAGATCATCCTCAGCCGCGATCTGCACCGCAAGGGCATCGTGCCTCCCGTTGACGTTCTCCCGTCGCTGAGCCGACTGAAGGATAAGGGCATCGGCGATGGCAAGACCCGCGAGGATCATGCCGGTACCATGAACCAGCTGTTTGCCGCGTACTCCCGCGGAAAGGACGCAAAGGAGCTCATGACCATCCTCGGCGAGGCCGCACTTTCCGACGATGATAAGCTGTTTGCCGAGTTTGCCGATGAGTTCGAGAAGACCTACGTCAATCAGGGCAACAGCACAAACCGCAGCATTGAAGAGACCCTCGACCTCGGCTGGAAGCTGCTGAGCATCCTGCCCAGAGCAGAGCTCAAGCGCGTAAAGCCCGAGATGATCGAAAAATATATGAAGTAAGGGGGAGTCTTTATGGCAGGCACCACGATAACCCCTACAAGAATGATGCTCAAGCAGCTCAAGGGCAGACTTAAAACCGCCCGACGCGGCCACAAGCTTATGAAGGATAAGCGCGATGAGCTGATGCGCCAGTTCATGGACATCGTGCGCCTTAACAAGCAGCTGCGCGAGCGCGTCGAGCAGGGGCTGACAGAGGCTTTCGCCGCCCTTCAGGTCGCAAGTGCGATCATGAGCCCCGAAATGCTCGAGCAGGCTCTGCTGTATCCGCGCCAGAGCGTCGAGCTCGATATGGAGTTTAAGAACATCATGAGCGTCAACGTTCCGCAGTATTCCTTCCACACGCGCAATAACGACCCCTCGGAGATATATCCCTACGGCTTTGCGCAGACCTCGGGCGAGCTGGACGATGCGCTCGAGCGCATGGCGACGGTGTTTGAGGATATGCTCCGGCTTGCACAGGTCGAAAAGACCATGCAGCTGCTGGCAGAGGAGATCGAAAAGACGCGCCGAAGGGTCAACGCCCTGGAATACGTCATGATCCCGGAGCTTGAGAGCAACATAAAATACATCTCCATGAAGCTTGAGGAGAATGAAAACTCCACAAAGGTACGTCTTCTCAAGGTAAAGGAAATGGTTCTTCAGAACGCGCACGACTTCAAATAATGAAAAAATCTCCCGTTTGAAAAAACGGGAGATTTATTATGAAGGCTTATTCATCTCTGTAGCCGTTGGGGTTTTTCGTCTGCCAGCGCCATGAGTCGCGGCACATGTCCTCAACGTCAAACTCCGCCGACCAGCCGAGCTCACGGCGGCTTTTTTCAGGGGAGCAGTAGCACTCGTCGATATCACCCGCACGGCGGCCGACGATTTTATACGGAACGGTCAGACCGTTTGCCTTTTCAAATGCGTGCACGAGCTCAAGCACGCTGCATCCGCGCCCCGTGCCGAGGTTGAAGACAAGCTCGCCCGTGTGCTCGGCCATGTACGATATCGCCGTGACGTGACCGCGCGCAAGGTCGACGACGTGGATATAGTCGCGCACGCCCGTGCCGTCGGGGGTGTTGTAGTCGTCGCCAAAAACGCGCAGATACTCAAATCTGCCGATTGCCGTCTGCGATATATACGGCATGAGATTGTTCGGAATGCCCTTGGGATCCTCGCCTATAAGGCCGCTCGGATGTGCGCCGACGGGGTTAAAATAGCGCAGAAGCGCAACGCTCCACGTCGGGTCAGCCTTGACATAGTCGCGCAGAATCTGCTCACACATATACTTTGTCCAGCCGTAGGGATTTGTACAATTGCCGATGGATGACGTCTCATACAGAGGCATATCGTTATCCGCAGAATACACCGTCGCCGAGGACGAGAAGATGATCTTCCTTACACCGTGTGCACGCATGGCCTCGCACAGGGTAATCGTTGAGCCGAGGTTGTTGTCGTAATACTCAAGCGGCTTTTCGACCGATTCGCCGACGGCCTTGAGCCCGGCAAAGTGGATGACGCAGTCTATGTCGTGCGCGGAGAATATCTCATCGAGCTTTTTGCGGTCGCGCACATCGGCTCTGTAGAAGGTGAAGGCTCTGCCCGTTATCTCCTCAATGCGCTCCTTTGCCTTTTCACTGCTGTTTACGAGATTATCTATGACGACAACGTCAAAGCCCTCCTCAAGCAGCTCCACGCAGGTGTGGCTGCCGATATAGCCCATGCCGCCGGTAACTAAAACTGTCATGCTTATCACTCCTTTGAGCCGATTTTAAAATATAATTATGAAAAAGGCAAGGCCCTGAGCCTTGCCTTTAAAAATATTTTACTTTTTGTGATATAATTTCTTTGCCTGATATTTCGGCTCGTAGGTGATGTTGACGCCGATCTTGGAAAAAAGATTTTCGTCAACGCGAGAGAGAATGACCGAGGAATGCGCCTCGCAGCCTCGCAGCCTGCCGAGCTGATCGATGGCGAGCTCCGCGAGCGGATTTGTCACGGCACAGATGGAAAGCGCTATGAGAAGCTCATCGGTGTGCAGACGCGGGTTGTGGTTTCCGAGGTGCTCGACCTTGAGATGCTGGATAGGCTCAATGACGCTGGGCGCGATAAGCAGCAGCTCCTTGTTTATGCCCGCAAGCTTCTTGAGAGCGTTCATAAGGCATGCCGAGGATGCGCCGAGCAGCGAGCTTGTTTTGCCGGTGACTATCGTTCCGTCGGGCAGCTCGATGCTGACTGCCGGAGCACCGGTCTCCTCCGCACGGGCGGTTGCCGCCGCAACGACTGGACGGTCGGCCGAGGAAAGACCGATGGAGTTCATAATGAGCTCGATCTTGCGGACCTCCTCGACGGAGCCGAGACCCTGACGCAGTGAGCACGCTGCGGCGTAGTAGCGGCGGATGATCTCCTGCTTGGAGGCATTGCGGCAGGCTTCATCGTTTATGATGCAGTAGCCGGCCATGTTGACGCCCATATCAGTGGGGCTTTTGTATGCGCTCTCGCCGTAGATGCGCGTGAGGATGGCATTGAGCACGGGGAAGATCTCAACGTCGCGGTTGTAGTTTACCGTCGTCTCGCCGTAAGCCTCGAGATGGAATGGATCAATCATATTCACATCGTCGAGATCGGCAGTGGCCGCCTCGTAGGCAAGGTTTATAGGGTGCTTGAGGGGAATGTTCCAGATCGGGAAGGTCTCAAACTTGGCATAGCCGGCGTTTATGCCGCGGCGATGCTCATGATAAAGCTGGCTCAGGCACGTTGCCATTTTGCCGCTGCCGGGGCCGGGGGCGGTGACGACGACTAGACTGCGCTCGGTTTCAATGTAGTCGTTTTTGCCGAAGCCTTCCTCGGAGACGATAAGCTCGACATTCGAGGGGTAGTCGGGAATTATATAGTGGCGGTAGACCTTGACGCCGAGGCGCTCGAGCCGCTTCTGGAACAGCTCCGCCGCCGGCTGGCTGCGATAGTGGGTTATGACCACGCTGCCGACAAAAAGACCGATGCCGCGGAACGCGTCGATGAGCCTGAGCGTGTCCTCGTCATAGGTTATGCCGAGGTCGCCGCGGCGCTTGTTGCGCTCGATATCATCTGCGGAAATGGCAATAACGATCTCCGCCTCGTCCTTCATTTTAAGCAGCATCTTCACCTTGCTGTCCGGCTCAAAGCCCGGCAGGACACGTGAGGCATGGAAGTCGTCAAACAGCTTTCCGCCGAACTCGAGGTAGAGCTTTCCGCCGAATTTTGCAATTCTCTCTCTTATGTTGCGCGACTGCTCGCGCATGTATTTTTCATTGTCGAAGCCTGTCACATTCATAGTCATCAGTCCATCCGTTCCGTAATTTTCACAAATAAAAATTATATACCGCCGTGTCGAACCTTGTCAACTTTTTTAGATGCGCAAGCACGCATTTACGAATACGGTTATTG
The DNA here is from genome assembly GCA_900545805.1 of uncultured Eubacteriales bacterium. GTDB lineage: Bacteria > Bacillota > Clostridia > Oscillospirales > Oscillospiraceae > F23-B02. The sequence goes on from URAL01000012.1 coordinate 23,604, forward strand.
CGGCTGCCCGGTTCGAAACTGCCGACAAAACCATAAAAAACGGGCGATCGATGATCGCCCTTACGAGTTGACGGAAGTTCCGACCAAGGCCGTTCCCTACAAGGCTGCGGCAGGTGCTTTGAAAAGCGGCAGCTTTACTGTTTTCTCAGCAGTCCCGATACCGGGCACCGGTACTAAACGTATCCGTAGGTGCCTTAATGCGCCGCTAAAAGAGGCTGGAGCTGCTTGCCGGCGAGGGCCGATTCAACAGTCGGAGCGATCAGCGAAAAATCCGATGCCATTGAGAAGGGCTTTTTGACGGGGTCATCCTGCCGGAACGGTACGAAGTAGACATTTTTTCGGTTTAACAGCCCCGCGATGTTCGGAGCAGAGCCGGAGAGCGCATCGTTTGTCGAAAATGCGATGACAAGCGGCTTTGAGTTCCTCAGATGTGCCTTTGCCGCCATGGTGACGGCGGTATCGGTTATCCCGTGATTAATTTTCGCCATGGTATTTCCCGTACATGGAGCTATTATGAGCGCCTCCATGGGCTTTGCAGGGCCTAATGGCTCTGCATCGGCGATGGAGTGCACGGGCTCTGCGCCGCAAAGTGATTTAAGGCGCGAGATGAAGTCCGCGTGTGTGCCGAAGCGGGTGTCGGTCGCGGCGGCGGTCTCGCTCATGATGGGTACGAGCTCGTATTTATCGGCAAGAACAGCAAGCTGTGAAAACAGCTTATCGTATGTGCAGTAGGAGCCGCAAAGGGCAATGCCTACGCGTGGTTTGTTCATGATACTACTCCTTTTAATATGTCAGAAACGGCGGCGAGCATAGCTTGCGCGGCGCTCTCGGGAGCGTAGCGTCCCGGCAGACCGCGCAGAACGGCAAGCTCTAGTCCGAGCTCTCCGGCGGCTTTTTTGTCGATGCCGCCGGGTGCGGACGCAAGCTCAAGCAGGATGCAGCTGTCCTTAAACGCACGCAGATCGGGTATCACCTGCGCTGGAGCGGTGTTTATCACCGCGTCAAAGCCGCAGAGCAGCTCGGGCGGGCAGTCGGGTGTAATGGCTTTGCAGCCAAGCTCCGAGGCAAGCGCTCTTGCCTCGGAGTTTGCCGACATAAGGCATACGGCGGGGCACAGCGCCGAGAGCTTATTTATAAGAAGCTTTCCGATACGTCCCCAGCCTACGATGAGCACACGCATATCGCACAGTGCGGTCTTTGTTTTCCCCATAAGCTCACTCACGGCACCCTCGGCGGTCACGGCGGCGTTTTTCACCGTGAACTCCGGGCAGCGCATGCAGTCGTACGCTTTTATGCCGCGCTGCTCGGCCGCGGTTTTTATCCGGGCGCTTATCCCACCGCCGATGAGCATTGCGCCGTTTCCTGCGCAGTCGAGTATGTGCTCAATGCGGCAGGATTGAGCGCCAAGCGGTGCGGTCAAAAGCCCGTGCGCATCCTCGGCCGGCACGGGCAGTATTACAACCTCGGCCTCAACAGGGGAGCTTACGCCGCGGCAGCCGTCGGGCAACTCGGCCTTGTCAAGGCAAAAGCACATCACCTCGTGCCCGCCCCTTTGCAGAAGCCGCGCCAGAATAACGCTGCGCTCATCGCCGCCGCAAACTAAAATATTCATCTCATCACCTCCGGTAATTTATAATATGCGTTGCATTAAATTCGGTGAGATGATAGAATGAGAAAAGTTTCGAATAAGAGGTGCGATATGAGCAGAGCTGACGAGATATTTATAGCCAATTGCAAGGATATACTGGCAAACGGCGTGTGGGACACGGAGCTTGAGGTGCGCCCCCGCTGGGCCGACGGCGCTCCGGCGCACACGGTCAAGAAGTTCGGTATCGTAAACCGGTATGACCTCTCCGAGGAATTTCCGATATTGACGATACGCAGAACGTTCTGGAAATCGGCCATTGATGAGCTTTTGTGGATATGGCAGGCAAAGAGCAACAACGTAAATGAGCTGCGTACACGCGTTTGGGATGCGTGGGCGGACGAGACCGGCTCCATCGGCAAGGCCTACGGCTATCAGCTCGGCGTTAAAAACCACTATCCCGAGGGCGATATGGATCAGGTCGATAAGGTCATATGGGATTTAAAGCACAACCCGGCCTCGCGCCGCATAATGACAAATATCTATAACCACGCCGAGCTCAGCGAAATGGCACTGTATCCCTGCGCGTACTCTATGACCTTTAACGTCAGCGGCGATACTCTCAACGCCATACTCAATCAGCGCTCGCAGGACATGCTTGCGGCAAACAACTGGAACGTAGTGCAGTATGCCGTGCTCACGCATATGTTTGCGCAGATCGCGGGGCTCAAGGCGGGCGAACTCGTGCATGTAATTGCCGATGCGCATATCTATGACCGCCATGTTCCGGCCATAGAGGAGATCATCGCAAATCCGCCCAAGGCCGCGCCGAGGTTTGTTATAGACCCCACGGTGGACGATTTTTATAAGTTTACGCGAGACAGCTTTAAGGTCGAAAACTACGAGTATTCCGAGTTCAAGACCAAGATCCCCGTCGCTGTCTGAAAGGAAAAGCCATGGACGCAATAGTTGCAGTTTATTCCGACTGGGGCATAGGCGCCGGCGGTACGCAGCCGGTCGTTTTGAAGGCCGACAGGCAGCATTTTGTCGAGCTCACGCGCGGCAGAACCGTCATTGTCGGCAGGCGGACCCTTGCCGATTTCCCCGGCGGCAGGCCGCTCAGGGGGCGCAGAAATATAGTTTTGACACGCGGCGGCACGGCCATCGACGGCGCCGAGCTCGCACACAGCGCAGCCGAAGCTTACGAAATGTCCGGCGCGGACGCGATGGTGCTCGGCGGACAGAGCGTTTTCCGCGACATGATGCCGTATATCGACCGTATTTTCGTCACAAAAATAAATTGCCGCCCATGCTCGGACAGCTTTTTCGAAAACCTCGACGAGTCCTCCGACTGGCGCATCACAGACCAAAGCGAGGCGCTGCGCGAGGGAGATATTGAATACAGCTTCATTTGCTACGAAAGGATAGAGAGATGAAAAAAAGAACTGCTGCGGTTATGCTGCTCGTGCTGATGCTGCTTTCCGGCTGCGGAGAGGATACGCCGGCAGAGACGCCGGCGCCCACGGGAACTATCCTCGCTCAGGGCGAGAGCTTTGTCGTAATGGAGGAACACAGCGGCGGCGTCACAAAGTACAGCTACACGATAAAGGACAAGGCGGGCAAGGAGCTTGAGAGCGCCATCTGCGCAAAGCAGCCTCTCGTTGCCGCCATAAACGACGATCTTCTCGGCGTGCGGTTTTACGTCAACGATAAGACCTTCTGCCGCTATTACGATCTGAAAAACAGCCGCGTTTCCGAATCGTTCTTTAACGCCTTTTGGGATAACGGAAAGCTCGTCGCCTATCACGATTATGATAACGGCCACCGTATGATGGTGCGCGACATGTTCAATGCAAACGGCTATTATTATGAGCAGAAGCTCGATGTTCAGGCGCTGTCTATAACCGTCACCGCCTGTGAGCAGAATGAGGAAACGGGTGAGCTCAATGTCACCTATACCTACGGCGATACGGGCACGGAGTATGAAATAACCCTTCCGACAAAGCCCGCCGAGACAGAGGCAGAGTAATGGGAATAACAAAATGCAGCAGTCAAGTGACTGCTGCATTTTTTAGTCTTATTTAAGCTTTGCTCTTGCTCTGCGCGGCGGTGTAGTCTGCGTAGGACTGGAAAACGAAGCCCTCGTCGGTGATGAACTGACTGAAGTCGATGCTGTCGTAAAGCTTGGTGTATTCTATCTTTGCACTGCTCGCCCAGTCGGCAATGTCCGAGTCGAACTCAACGGGTGCTGCGAGATAGGTCAGGGGAACGACCGACTGCTGATAGCCGTTGGAGTAGGATACAAGATCGGTGCCCTTCGTCGGCAGACGCATAATGACATGGTAGCCGAACTGCGATTCAACAACGTCTGAGACCTCGTATTCTTTAAGTGCGCGGCTCGCGTCGTCATACTCTGTGACCATGCTGCCCTTTGTGAAGCAGTAGCCCTCGGGGAACTGCGCAAGGCCGGTGTCCTCGCTGTATTCATTCATGAGCTCCTTAAAGCGCGTCCAGCGCGCACTATCGTCAGTTATGGCCTTGAGCTCGGCGCACAGCTCCTCGGCCTTTGCCTTCTTTTCGGCCTTCTGCTCGTCGGAAAGCTCCTTAGATGTGGATTTTCCGTCTTCTCCGGTCACGGTCTCGCTGGTCAGGAACAGGATGTGCGCGGAGGTGATATAGTTGTTTTCCTTGGCATAGGCCTGTACCTTTTCTTCGCTGAGCTTGCTGCCCTTCTCGCCGTATAGCTCGGTGAAAAGGTCAGTGTACAGATAATTAAGGCGGCGGCGCTCTCTATAGCTGTCCTCGGTGTAGCCGTAGGTGGCGAAGAAGGCCTTGAGCTGAGTGTCGGCCTTGTCGTCGGAGGTAACATACTGCTCCTTTATGCTTTCGATCTGCTCGTCGATGCCGGACTCCTGCTCATCGGTGAGCGTAACGCCGAGCTCCTTGGCCTTCTGCTCGACCACGCGGTATCTTGCAACCTGCTGACCGGCGCGCTTGAGACACCAGTCGAGATTCGTTGTCGTGTCGTCGAACATGAACTTGCCGTCCCAGTCGACGGTCGTTCCGGAATAGCTCTTATACAGATCCTCCAGCTCGCTGACTGCCTGGCTGAGTCCTGCCATATATTCGTCAAAGCCGACTGCCGTGCCGTTGACGGTCATCACGGTGTCCTCCTTGGCGTTGTTTGAGCAGCCCGCCGCACAGCAGCAGAGCATAACGAGAGCAAGTATCAGTGCGATAATTTTTTTCATAACGTAACTCCTGTTGTGTGAAATACCATAGCTGGCAGGTGTTTGACTCCCGTCAGCTATACGATTATAACCGAAAAGCACTAAATAATCTACGCTTTTTTGTAAACTAAAGAGCAATATCGCATATCTGGCAGCTTATATCGCCCTCGGGCGTGATCTCAAGCCTTGCCCAGGTTCGGTTCGGAAGCTTACCAGCCGTTCCGGGATTTATGACAAAAATGCCGCCGAGCTGCTCGAACAGCGCCCTGTGCGTATGCCCGAACATGGCTATCTGTGCGCCGCAGCACTCGGCTGCATACAGCAGAACATCGAGCCTTCCGCCGCGCACGGCGTAGCGGTGGCCGTGGGTCAGAAATGCCTTGTACGGCCCCAGAGCTATGAGCTTGTAAGCCTCCTCGCCGTCATAGTATCCGTCGCAGTTGCCGGGAACGCAGCACACGGGGAGCAATGGGAATTTTTCGCGCAGAGCCTCCGCGTCGCGCATACCGTCACCGAGATGGATGATCTGGTCGGGCTTATATTCCGCGACGGCGTTTTCCATGCCGCGGGAAAAGCCGTGAGTGTCCGAAAAAACGGCGATCTTCATAATCTGCCTCCTGTGAGAATAAAATTGTAAAGCTTTGACCGGCTCATGAATATAATGTGAGCGGGTGATAGTGATGAAGGATCTTGAGAAGCTCGGCAGCGAGCTGAAAAAAAGCGGCAGGAGCGAGGCTCTCATAAAGCTGGCCGAATCGCCCGACGGCAAAGCGGTCGGCCGCCTTGTCGATCCGGAGACCGTGCAGAAAGCCGCAAAGGACGGAGATATGGCGGCTCTGCAGGACATACTGCGCGGCGTTCTCTCGACCGACGAGGGAAAGCGTCTTGCCGAGGATCTGCGCAAAGCAATGCAGTGAGGTGAGCCGGGTGAGCGATTTTGAGGATAAGCTGAATAAGCTGCTGAATGACCCGAAGGAGATGGAGCGGTTTGCAGGCTTTGCAAAATCGCTCATGTCCGGCGCGGAGAGCCCCAAGCGGGAGCAAAGCGCCGTGCCGGATATCGACCCGTCGATACTGAAAAATTTAAGCGGCATCCTGTCGGGCAAGGGCAGTGACAGCCGCGACGCTAAGCTTCTTGAGGCGATGCGGCCGTTTCTGTCCGAAAGGCGGCGCGGAAAAATGGACAAAGCCATGAAGATCGCGCGCCTTGCGGATATAGCGGAGCTTGCCGCCGGGCAGCTCGGAGGCGACGACGATGGCGGCGTATAATCTCTACCGCGGCAACGGCAGCCGCGCCGAACGCATCGATGATCGTCACCGCGGAGGGCAGCCTCAGAAGCCGCAGCCTCAGAAGCCGCAGCATCGCCCGCCGCCCGCGCCGATGCCGCCTCTCGGCAAGCTGCCCATCCTGGGCGATCTGCCGAAAAAGCTCGGCGAGCTGGAGACCGAGGATCTGCTGCTTATCCTGATACTGTACCTGATGTACCGTGAAAGCGGAGACAGGCAGCTGCTTATAATAATGGGCGCAATGTACCTGCTATAATTTGTGACAGGTCTATTTCCGCTCATGCGGCGTTGAAGCCCTTGCGAATACACAAAGTATGCGCTTCGGGCTTTGCCTTGCCTGAGCGAAAATATCCTCTGTCATATGCGGACAGACGTATTCTGTTTGCGCGGCCTTGAAGCTTTTCCGAACAAAGCTTTAACGCCGCCTGAGTGGAAATAGATCTGCCATAAGCTTAAAGTAAAACCGCCGACTTATTATAAAGCCGACGGTTTTCTGTTTGCGCTTCTGCTGATCAAAGCTTCTCCTTGAGCGTCTTGATGCATGCGGGGCAGACATTCTTGCCCTTGTAGCTTATGATGTTCTTGGTGCTTTCGCAGAAGATGCAGGAAGGATGATATTTGTGCAGGATGATATTATCACCCTCAACAAAGATCTCAAGAGCATCCTTTTCAGCGATGTCAAGAGTACGGCGCAGCTCAATGGGAAGAACTATGCGGCCGAGTTCATCGACTTTCCTTACTATACCTGTAGATTTCATGTAGTTCCCTCCGTTTCAGAAATACTATATCACACAAAATACACCATTAATTATAACAAAATTGGACATCCTGTCAATAGAAATTTTCAGAAATTTTCGTTATTCACAAAAAATAAACAATTTCACAAAATCTACACTGATTTGAACATATATTTGCACTCCATCAAATAAAATGTAGCAACAAGTGTTCAGAAACGAGAGGCTTCAAATATGCTTATGGGACTAATATGGACGGCGATGATCGTCGTCTCCATACTTTTCGGCTGCCTTAACGGTTCGGCCGCGCAGGTACAGCAGGCGGCGCTGGACGGCGCGGCGGCTGCGATTGAGCTGTGCTTAGGGATAGGCGGCGCTGTCTGCCTGTGGTGCGCCGTGATGGAGCTTATGCGCACATCAGGTCTCGCCGATGCGCTGTCGCGGGCATTAAGGCCCGCCCTCAGGCGTCTGTTTCCCGAGAGCTCGAAGCATGAGAGCGTGATGCAGCCGCTGTCGGCAAACGTCAGCGCCAATCTTCTCGGCCTCGGCAACGCGGCAACTCCAATGGGTATACTTGCGGCACAGGAGATGGCACGCCTCGGTTCTCCGGGCGTGGCGTCAAACGAGCTGTGCAGGCTCGTTGTATTAAACACGGCCTCCATTCAGCTTCTGCCTACGACTGTTGCCGCAATACGCGCCGCCGAGGGAGCTGCCGCTCCGCTTGACATTCTGCCGGCAGTGTGGATAAGCTCCGTCGCGTCCGTCGCCGTGGGGCTTTTGACGGCGAGGGCGATGGAGAAGCGGGCTTGAGTATCCTCCTTGAGCTTGCCGTGCCGCTTATCCTCGCCGCTGTCGGCATACACGCGCTCGTGTCCGGTGCGGACGTTTTTCCGGCGCTCTGCCGTGGCGCGGCGCAGGGACTTACAACGCTCAAGGATATGCTGCCGACGCTAATCGTGCTGTTCCCGGCGGTGTACATGCTGCGTGCATCGGGTGCATTAGACGCGCTGTCGGCGCTCTTAGAGCCTGTTATGGCATATATCGGCGTTCCCCCGGAGACCGTGCCGCTCGCGCTCCTGCGTCCGGTAAGCGGCGGCGCTGCGACCGCCGTCGCAGCCGACATTATAAAAAGCTGCGGCGCGGACTCGCTTGCGGGGCGCACGGCAGCCGTCATGATCGGCTCGAGCGAGACAACGTTTTACGTCATTGCCGTTTATTTCGGTGCGGCAAGGATCAAAAATACGCGCCACGCGATACCGGCGGCGCTGCTGGCCGATCTTGCGGTATTTATGCTGTCTGCGTGGAGCTGCCGTATACTTTGGGGATAATACGGGAAAGTGCGGGAAATAATAGCATCACTTAGGAGGGTGATGCTATGCAGGGTAAAGTCGAGCTGTGCGGCGTGAACACATCCAAGCTGCCGCTTCTTAAAAACGCGGAAATGCGCGAGCTCATCGCGGCCGCGCAATCAGGAGACAGTGCCGCACGCGACAAGCTCATAAACGGCAATCTGCGCCTTGTTCTTTCGGTCATACAGAAATTTTCCGGGCGCGGCGAGAGCATGGACGACCTGTTTCAGGTCGGCTGTATCGGTCTTATAAAAGCGATAGACTGCTTCGACCTCAGCCAGAATGTGCAGTTTTCAACCTACGGCGTGCCGATGATATCGGGAGAGCTGCGGCGATTTCTGCGTGATCACGGTGCTGTTCGTGTGTCGCGCTCGATGCGCGATACGGCCTACCGCGTCCTTCAGGTCAAGGAGCGGCTCACCGCGGAGCTCGGACGTGAGCCGGATGTTGACGCCATAGCAAATGCGCTCGAAATAAAGCGCTCGGAGGTCGTGTTTGCGCTCGACTCGATATGTGAGCCGCTGTCGCTGTACGAGCCTGTGTACAGCGACAGCGGAGAGAGCGTCTGCGTTATGGATCAGATCGGCGACACGAAAAACACAGATGAGCACTGGCTCGAGCAGATAGCCCTTGACGAGGCGGTCTCGCGTCTTTCCGAGCGCGAGAAGCGCATACTTTCGCTGCGCTTTTACATGGGCAAGACCCAAACCGAGGTCGCACGCGAGATCGGAATAAGTCAGGCGCAGGTCTCGCGCCTTGAGAAAAACGCGATAGGGAGGATCAAAAAAGAGCTCGGCTCATAACTTCATAAAAAATTTAAAATTATTTGATAAAAAAATCGCAAATACCTCTTTACAAACCTCACGTGATGTGCTATTATCACATCGTCAGATAAATAACAAAAATTATTCATTTGATTCTTCTTTCCATCTCTCTTTTCTTTGCTTGTTACCGATATTGCGGAGCTCCTCAATCCGCAGTATACTGCAACAAAAAACCACAAAAAATCCGCTGCCGTTCTCCTGTTGGGCAGCGGATTTTTTCATTAGTCTGCGATGTACATGTTTTCGGCTTTGTCCGGCGCGGCCTGAAGTGTTTCGGTCACCTGCCGAGTGTCGGCGTTTTGCTCGATAAGCTCCAGAGCCGTGTCGACCGCGCCGCACAAAAACGGCGTACATCTTTTCGTATTCAGCCATTTTCCCGCCATCCATATATGTTTTCACCACAGCACATCGGGAGCTTTTCCCCCCTCCCCCGGCGGCCGGGTGAAAAACAAAAACGCCGTGCAGGACAGAGCCTACACAGCGTAAGAAACTGTGTCTTATGCAACACGGCGCAGACGCATGACAGCAAAGCCGTGCTTGCAAGAAGCGCGGGGATGTCGTATAATACGTGTGCGGTGCGGCCGTAGGGCCGTTGCGTAGGTGGTCTTAGCACCTGCGTAGGCATTCGGGCGTTGCCGCGCCTGGATGCTGCCGCATTTTTGCTTTTCAAGTAGATTATAGCAAGGTTTCGCTTTGGCTGCAATAGGCTGACCAAAAAATGTCCGCCGCGGAGGTAAATAGGATGAAGGAAATGGACTGCGTTGAGGTCATAGTTGAGAAGGAAGAGTACGCGGAGGAAGGCGTACACAAGGGGATGCAGGGCTGGATATGCTACGATGTATTCTGTGACGGCACATGGCTCGTGAACTTCCCGCAATGCGGCGAAAAGGACGATATCGCAACGCTTAGCGTAAGGGAAGAAGATATGAAGCTTGTTCCGGTAATGAACGCTATTTTAAACGAACAGATAAAAGCCAAGTTCGACGATGAGTGAAGGGCGAAAAAGCAGTGGCTTAGTCTCGGCTTTTGCTATATATACGTTGGATGCTGCTGCAAGAGTTGATTAAATTATAACTGAAGATTTTTTTAAGTGAAAAAATTTTAGTTGTACGAAAACGTACAAGTTTTGCGGTGTTTTTCCCTATGGGTAGAAGGAGTATTTCCTTCGTGCTCGTAAGAAAGGAGAAATACATGTATTATAAAAAGTGCTTTGGCAGAGTGCTTGTGCAGAAATCCATCGGTGATCCCGTATGGGTAGAGTGGATCCATCATTCCGAGGGAATACGGCATTGCGCGACATGTCTGAAGCTGGACAAATGCTGGTTTGAATACGGAAATGTACCGGAAAACCCACATCATCCGCACTGTCATTGTGAGCTGCGTCCGCTTGACTATTCGCTTGTCCGGGCTGCGGCATGTGCACAGAGTGACTACAGCAAGTTCGATCCGTATCTATTTGATCTTAAAAACGACTATAAGCATGGTAAAAACCGGGCGTTTGAAAGTTGGGGCTACTCCATTCAAGATTCTCGCTGGCTTAAAGCCGAATTCGAAAAACAGGCTTTAGAGAAATATTTGGATGACGATTATACGTTGGGCAAACTAAACGGTCAAGGGCAAAGAATTACGATCAGAGTCGAGATCCCACGAAAAGATAAGGTAGGAGAAGTGTCTTTTCAAACAGGATGGATGGTCGAGCCGAGAGGCAGAATAAGACTGACTACACCGTATGGAGGTAAATAGAATGAAGGAAATGGACTGCGTTGAGGTCATAGTTGAGAAGGAAGAGTACGCGGAGGAAGGCGTACACAAGGGAATGCAGGGCTGGATATGCTATGATGTGTTCTGCGACGGAACCTGGCTCGTGAACTTCCCGCAATATGGCGAAAAGGATGACATTGCAACGCTGAGCGTAAGGGAAGAGGATATGGTCTTATTGCCGGACGGAATGGATGCAAGGATAAACGAACAGATAAAAGCCAAATTCGACGCGGCGGGAGAGATGGAGGAGGATCTGGACGAATATAAGCTGTGAATGAGTAAAAAAACGCAAAGACCGGAACACAGCCTCGGCCTTTGCGTTTTTCAGTAGCGCACTTACATTGCACCGATACATATATTGCAGTGTCACGATCGGAAACTACGGATAAAACCGCTGCAAATCTGCACCGCACTTGCGAGAAGCGACAGCTTTATGGTTTTGACGGTACTCTCGACACCGGGCACCGGCAATTACCGTATCGGTAGGTGCGTCAATGCGCCTCTAAAAACTCACCATTTGTTTGAGACTTTCTCGGCAAAGCCGGGGAAGTCTTTTATTTCGATGACCCTGCCGTCGTCGAGGATCGCTTTGCCGGTAAACAGGCCGAACACCTGATGCTGATTGCTTTTTATAAGGCCGACGTCCGTGCAGGACGCGCGGTCTAGCACGGGGCGGAAGTCCATCTCGAACCTGCCGTCGTCTGAGGTGAAGGTCCAGGGCTCCATGAAGGCCTTCTCATTGCCGGGAATGTTGAATTTGACTTGGCTGAGCTTGTGGGCTTTGCCGTTGTAAAAAAGCATGTTCTCGCTGGCGGCGGAGGTGTTGCCGAAGCCGTAGCCGATGTTCCAGCCGAAGGGCACGCCGTCGACCGCGCCGGAGGCCGAGCCCCAGTACCATGTGTTTTTGTACGTCCACACGCCGCGTCCCCAGTCGAGCACCGCAAAGCTGTCGGCAGGGTCAAATACATATGTGTGTCCGTCGTAGGTCACCTCGCCGCGGGCGCGAAGGCAGTTTATTTTCTGGTTGTAGTAAAAATGCCCGGGCTTGTCAAACGGCGTTGCGATGACCATGCTCTCCTCAGGCTCGTCAAACAGCTCTACCCTGGCGTACAGCGAGCCTGCCGGGCCGAAGCGCTTCATCTGCGCGATAAGCGTGCGCACGCCCGAGCCGTCATTTTTGAAATAGATGCTGTAGCTTTTGCCGATGGCGGTAGTGTCGCCTGCTTTGCTCGTTTCGGGAAGCTTGCGCTTGCCCAGCGGCATGAAGCACATGGGGCTCTTTGTTATCTCCCAGCCCTCCTCGAAGTTGAGCAGGCTTATCGAGTCAAGGCCCATGTAGCCGTTATCGTCGATGGTGAGCGCAAGGGCGAAGCGGCCATTGTTGATGAGGTAGTAGTCCCATTCCTTTATGCGCAGGGGGCTTGCCTTGATGTTTGCACGGCGGTAGACCGGCAGCAGCTTTTTGGCGTAGCCGGGCTCTGTGAGCTCGCCCCGGGCATTGAGCAGGGGTATCTCGCGTGTTATCTCGTGCTGATCCATTCCTACATCTCCTTTTTCATCATTCGTATATCCGTTCCGGCAAACGGGAGCTTGAGAAACTCGCCGTCGATCCTCGAGCAAATCTGCGGAGTGTAGCGGCGCGCAAGCTCCGCGTCGGTGAGGTTCGTGCTGATGATGGTCTTTTTGCCCTCTACAAGGCGCGTATTTATAAGCGTGTACAGCGCCGAGATGCTTATCTGCGTGAGCATCTCCGTGCCGAGATCGTCAAGGATCATCAGCTCACATTCGAGCATACGCTCAACGCGTGTAGCCGCTTTTTCGGCCGTCTCCGCGTCGCGTGCGAATTTTTTGAGCTCAAAGGCCTCAAGCGCACTCGCCGCCGTGTCATAGCACACCGAATGGCCGTTTTGCGCGACGACGCGCGCTATGCAGGCCGACAGAAAGGTCTTGCCGAGACCCGTGCCGCCCTGAAACAGGAGATTCATCGAACGCTCGGAGAAGCTTGCGGCGTACTCCCGGCAGGTATCGAAAACAATGCTCATTGCCTCTCTCGCTTCGCCGTAAAGGCTGAGATCAAAGCTCTCAAAGCGCTCGTCGTTATTTTTCAAAAGTGTGCTCAGCTCCGAGGTGAGCTGCCTGTTATACTCCTGCGTAAGGCAGGAGCACATCGCGCTGCCGATAAAGCCCGTGTCCTTGCATTTCGGACAGGAATAGATATCCTCAAGATAGTCCGCAG
>URAL01000013.1 GCA_900545805.1 uncultured Eubacteriales bacterium
CGCAGTATCGGGAAGCGGCAGTTTTGCGGTTTTGTCGGCAATTTCGATACCGGGCAAGCGCAACAAATGTATCCGCAGCAGCGTCCGTGCGCCTGCGGAAACTACTTGGCGTAGCGGTTAATGAACTCGGCGCGGGTTTTCGAGTACATGATCTTCTGACTGCTGTACAGGCCGAAGTAGCCCGAGAGCATGTAGGATATGCCGCAGGCGAGCGCAAAGTACAGCAGCTCGCCCGAGCCGAAGAGCTCGACCGAGAGGATGATCGACGCGACCGGGCAGTTGACCGCGCCGCAGAACACCGCGACAAGCGCGATGGCGGCCGCGAACTGCGCCGGTATGCCCAGCAGCGGCCCGGCCGTGCAGCCGAGCACCGCGCCGATGAACATCGTCGGCACGATCTCGCCGCCCTTGAAGCCGAAGCCGATGGTCACGGCGGTGAAGATTATTTTCCACACAAAGCCCCAGGACGGAGCTTTGCCCTCACTGAGGGCGGAGGCGATGATGTCCGTGCCGGTGCCGTTGTAGCTCTCGTTTCCGACGATGAGAGTCAGCGCAATGACGATAAGGCCGCCGATAAATGCGCGAAGATAGATGTTTTTTATCTTTTCGGCCGCAAATTGCTCGGCTTTGTGCATAGCCACGCAAAACGCTATGCTTACAAGCGCGCATACGACCGCGAGCAGGCACACGCGCAGCGCAAGGCCGAGCTCCAGCGGCGACAGCGCGACCGAGTAGCGCATCGGCGCGATACCGAGCAGCAGCGACACGCCGTAGGCCGTCACCGACGCGACAAGGCATGGGATCAGGCCGGAGTAGTACAGTATGCCGACCGAGATGACCTCGAGCGCGAATATCGTCGCCGTCAGCGGCGTTCCGAACAGCGCCGCGAACACCGCGCTCATGCCGCACAGCGTGACAAGGCGCATATCCTTTTCGTCGAGCTTCAAAAGCCGCCCGACGCGGTAGCCGATGCCGCCGCCAATCTGAAGCGCCGCGCCCTCGCGTCCGGCAGAGCCGCCGAAAAGGTGCGTTATCGCAGTTGCGGCAAAAATGACCGGCACGAGCAGGATCGGCACCCTGTCGCCGTCGTGGATAGAGTCGATGATATTGTTCGTGCCCTCGCCCTCGGTTTTGCTGATGCGGTAGATAAACGCGATGGCAAGGCCGCCGACGGGCAGCAGAAATACGAGCCACTGATGCTGTGCCCGGAAGCCCGTGACGAAGTCGACCGTAAGGTGGAACGCCGAGCCTACAAGTCCGCATACGAGCCCCGTCACGACCGACAGCAGCACCCAGCGGTAGAATGTTCTGAAATATTTTCCGACGCTTATAGCGTCGCTCTTAAGCTTCTCCATTTTTTAATAGCGAATTTACGCTGTCCCTATACATATTTTGCGCTTGCCCGGTGTCGAAGCTTCCGGCAAAAAAGCTCCCGCGCCCCGTAAAATTACGGCGCGGCCGCACACGATCAGCCGCCGGCTAATCGCTCAGGCACTCGGCGATGGCTTTCTGAAACTTGGGGAGGACGCCTATGCCGTTCGTGCGGTGCGGCGGGAGCTGATAGATATCGTGGCCGGGGTAATCATTGCCCTCGATGAGCAGCGGGCCGTTGTCGGTCACGCAAACATCCCAGCCGACGACGCCGACCTGCGGCACGACCTGTCCGGCACGCTCGACCATGGCGATGACCTCGTCCCAGAGCGGTATCTTAAAGCCCTTTATCGCAACGCCGGTGAGCGGATGGACGTCGTACAGATGCCCGGACTTGTCCAGCGCGGGGTAGATTATCTCTCCCCTGTCCTCCTCGATGGGGACGACCATGCCGCCGTTGTTGAAGTTATCGACATATTTCCCGTTGCCGATGCGCAGATACGCCGCAACGACGCGCGTTTTTTTGCCGTGGGTAAAGCTTATGACGCGGCAGGTGTTGACCGAGCAGGGGTGCAGCGCCATGAGGTCACGGTGCTGCGTGACGCACTCCTCGAGCAGCACATGCCCCGCACCGTCGAGATGCTCGCGCAGACCGCCCTCCAGTGTGCGCACGTCGAGCTTTTCGATGCCTCGGCCGCATTGCCCGTCAACGGGCTTTACCATGAACACGGGGTGCTTTTCGACAAAGGCGGCAAGCTCCGCGTCGCTCGCGGCGGCGTAGTCAAGCCAGTCGCGGTGCAGGAAGTCCGCGAAATTGTGCGCGAATCTGAGCTTGTTTTCGATCTCCGGCATATACGCAGGGTCGTTATAGGTCTTTATGAAGCTGTTGTTCATGCCGCGCGTTAAAATCGTTTTGCGCTGCGCGGCGTTGAGCTTGTACATCTCAAACAGCCAATAGTCCATGTATCCGGCCTGATAGCGCAGACCGCACCAGACCATGTCGAAGAATATAAACAGCTTGCTGCGTCCGGACTTTTCATGGACCTCGTCGATCTTTCTGAGCATCTGCTTCCAGTTGAGTCCGGCGATGCGCGCAAGCAGGAATTTGAGCTTTCCCATCTGTGCTCCCCCTTGGGTAGTTTATCATAACATTATATTATCCGCCGCCGTCAAAATCAAGTTTTTTCAGAGGCGCATTTTTTCAGTGGCGCATTCAGGCTGTACCTATACGGTGATTGCCGGTGCCCGGTATCGAAGGTGCGGATGAAACCGGTTTTGCATCACACTGCGGCGCATAATTTTTGCACCGAAGCAGCACAATTTTACGTTGCGCGAAACGTTACGGTTTATGCCGACGTTCCGATACCGGGCATCCACAGTATGCGTATAGGTACAGCCTAAATGCGCTAATGAAAAAAACAAAAGACCGCAGCAGAAGCTGCGGCCTTTTGTTTTGGAGAAATAGAGAGGATATATGTCGGGAGGAAGAGAGAGAAGCCTCCCGATTAAAGGAGAAGAAACATAGCAAATTAATTGGGTATGCACGAGATACCGAACTCGCTCACGCCGTTTGTTCCGGCGTCGGGCTTTGCCTCGTCGAAGGTAATTCTCAGTGTCACGTACTCGCCTCCGCGGTAGACGACGATCTCGGTGCTTTCGCCGGCCTTGAAGCTTTTTATCGCGGCGTTAAGGTCGGAATAGCCTCCGATGGCCTCGCTACCGACCTTGGTGATGATATCACCCGCGGCCAGACCCGATTTCTCGGCACAGCCGCCGGACTCAACGTTGTACACATACGCGCCCTCAGGCATGCTGTAGTACTGTGCGTAGACCGAGGTATAGCGGTTGTCGATGTTGACTCCCATATAAGCCTTGCCGCTGACATAGCCCTTGGTGATGAGCTCGTTTGCGATGTCGGCCGCGTCGTTTATGGGGATTGCAAAGCCCAGACCCTCCACACCGGAGGAGCCGACCTTTGCGGTCGCAATGCCTATGACCTCGCCGCTTTCGTTGTAAACAGGTCCGCCGGAGTTGCCGGAGTTAATGGCGGCATCGAACTGGAACATGTTTATTGCAGTGCCGTTGCGCTCAATTGTGATGCTTCGGTCAAGTGCGCTCACGCGGCCGGAGGTCATTGAAAAATCAAGCTCGCCCAGAGGATTTCCTATAGCAAAGACGCTGTCGCCCACGGCGATATCGTCGCTGTTGCCGATGGAGACGGGACTGAGGTCGGAGGCATCGATCTTTAAGACAGCAACATCGTTGTCCTCATCGAAGCCGACGATCTTGGCCTCAAAGCTCGATTTGTCCTTAAACAGGACTTGAATCTTGTGCTCACTTTTCTGTGCCGACTCAATGACATGGTAGTTTGTCATGATGTATCCGTCGGGGGTTATGATAAATCCGGTACCGGCAACGGCGCTTGCGCTCTGCTGGCCGAATATGTTGGCACGGGTGCTTTCAAGCGAAACGCCCACGGTCTGCTTGCAGCCGAGCTCGTATATCTCGTTTGCCGAGGCCGTCTCGGTGCTGACCCTTTTGCCGACGGTCGTGCCGGATATGGGCTTGACGGAGTTATCCTTCGCTGTACCGTCGGCAAGATTTCCCTTAACGGCGTTCCACGAAATGAAGCCGCCGACCAGTCCGCCGACCAATGCGCACACAAGGCACATGCACGCAAGCTTCAGCGTACCGCTGCGGTGCGCCTCGCCCGATCTTTCCCGAGGCTTTTTCTCCTCGGGAGCGTAGTAGTTGGGCACCTCCGTCGCCTCGTCCTGCGGGACGAATTCCGCGTCCTCATACAGGCGCTGCTCCGGGCGAATAAAATGATATTCGCCGTCTATCCCTGAGTCGTCGGACGAATTATCTGTTCTTTTGTCTCTGTTGTCGTCCATTACGGCCTCCGGCTATATTTTGTGATATTATAATACACATTCTTTATGACAAAGGCATGAACAAAAACAAAAGTTTCTATAAACAGTAGCCGATAGCGGATAGTTATCGATTATAAGCAAAAACAGGTACGGAAAAATCCGTACCTGTTTTCAGCATAATATCAGAGCTGCTTCTGAGCGTTGATCTTAACGCCGGGGCCCATGGTGGAGGCGGTGACGCAGGACTTGATGTACTGCCCCTTTGCCGCTGCGGGCTTTGCCTTGATTATAGCGCCGATGAGAGCCGCATAGTTCTCATACAGCTTGTCTGCACCGAAGGATACCTTGCCGATGGGGCAGTGGATGATGTTGGTCTTATCCAGACGGTACTCAACCTTACCTGCCTTGGACTCCTTGATGGCCTGAGCCAGGTTCGGGGTTACGGTGCCTGCTTTGGGGGAGGGCATCAGACCCTTGGGTCCGAGGACCTTGCCGAGGCGTCCGACGGTACCCATCATGTCGGGGCTTGCGATAACGGTGTCGAATTCGAACCAGTTCTCCTTCTGGATCTTCTCAACGAGATCCATGCCGCCGGCGTAATCCGCGCCTGCCGCGAGAGCCTCTTCCTTGCGCTCGTCCTTGCAGAAGACGAGGACGCGGACGGTCTTGCCGGTGCCGTTGGGAAGGACGATGGCGCCGCGGACCTGCTGGTCTGCGTGACGGCCGTCAACACCGAGCTTGACGTGCAGCTCGACGGTCTCGTCGAACTTTGCCTTGCTTGCCTTTATTACCAGGCCGAATGCCTCCATGGGATCATAGAGGGCCTGCTTATCTATGAGCTTTGCGCTCTCTTTATAATTTTTACCTCTAAACAATTTCGTTTCCTCCTAATAATGTGGTTGAGTCGGAATAAATCCTCCCACTTTTGCCTTTCCTCAGTCGCCGACCAGGACGCCCATGGAACGGCAGGTGCCTGCGATCATGCTCATCGCCGACTCGATGTCGGTGCAGTTGAGATCGGGCATCTTCTGCTCTGCGATCTTGCGGAGATCTTCCTTGCTGATGGTCGCAACCTTGTCCCTCTGGGGAACGCCGGAAGCGGTCTCGATGCCGCAGGCCTTCTTTATCAGCAGTGCTGCGGGGGGAGTCTTGGTGATAAAGGTGAAGCTGCGGTCGGAGTAAACGGTGATGACGACGGGGATCATCATGCCCATGTCGCCCTTTGTGCGCTCGTTAAAATCCTTGGTAAACTGGCCGATATTTACGCCGTACTGACCAAGAGCAGGGCCTACAGGAGGAGCCGGAGTCGCCTTTCCTGCAGGAACCTGGAATCTGACATATCCAACTATTTTCTGTGCCATTATTCAGCACCTCTTTCTTATTATTCTTTGATTTCCTCGACCTGATCGAGCTCAAGGTCGACGGGGGTCTCTCTGCCGAACATCGAAACGACGACGCGGACTCTGTCCTTCTCGGGCTCAAGCTCCTCAACAGTGCCGAGGAAGCCGGCCAAGGGACCGTCGGTGACCTTGACGGTGTCGCCGATCTGATAACCCGTGACGATCTCGTGACGCTCGACGCCGAGATCATATATTTCCTGCTCCGTAAGCGGAACGGCCTTGCCGCCTGCTCCGACGAAGCCTGTTGCACCGCGGACGTTGTGGATAAGATGCCAGCTGTCATCGGTCAGCACCATCTTGCACAGAACGTAGCCGGGGAACACCTTGCGCTCGACGGTCTTTTCGCCGCCGTCGGTGATCTCGGTCACGGTCTCCATGGGGATGTTGACCTCCAGTATCAGATCCTGCATCCTGCGGTTCTCGGCAGCCTTCATGATCGCTGCCGCAACTGCGTTTTCATAACCGGAATAGGTATGGATCACATACCATTTTGCGTCCTCTGCCATGGTCACTAACCCGCCAGCTCGAAGATGACGTTAACGACCAGTCCTGCCAGCTCGTCAAAGCCCCAAAGGACGACGGCTGCAAGCGCCATAACGAAAAGTGCAACACCGGTGTTGGTCGCAAGCTGCTTCGGAGTAGGCCATACGACCTTCTTCAGCTCGCTTTTAAGCTCGCGGAACCATTTTCCGATGCGCTGGAAAAAACCAAGCTTTTTCTCTTCCTTCTTAACGGCGTTGGTGTTCTTGACAGGAGCAGCTTTTTTCTTCTCTTCAGCCATTTTTTACACTCATCCTTTCAGAACGTTACTTGGTTTCTACGTGCTTGGTGTGCTTTCTGCAGAAAGGGCAATACTTGCTTCTCTCAAGCTTTTCGGAAGTATTCTTCTTGTTCTTGACGGTATTGTAGTTCCTCTGCTTGCACTCGTCACATCTCAGTGTGATCTTGACTCTGTTGTCAGCCATACTTTTCGGCACCTCCTATTTTATTTATCCGCGTTACGGTGCGGACATTTGCCTCCCTGTATGGGAACCGGATCCCTACCCGTGCGGAAAATGCGCGCACGAAAAAAGACCTCTCGTCCGACAGGTAATCATTAATATACCATACCTATATTAAAAGGTCAAGCATTTTTGCAAGGAGAATTAAGGCGCCTCACTTTGCCCCCGAAATCCCCCAGCCGGGGAGGGGCAGGCGCTGCATCGCGCCGAACACCTTGGACTTCATATCCGGATAGGTCGCCGAGAGAGCTTTTATGAGCTGCTTTATCTCGTAGCGCTTGCTTGCCTTGTCCTGCGGACAGGGGTTTTCGACAACGGGGATGTCAAGAGAGTCGGCAAGATTTATGATCTTCTGCTCTCCGGCGTAGATGAGCGGGCGAATCTGCGTAACTCCGCTGCGGTCCATATAAGTCACGGGCCTGAAGCAGCTCAGGCGTCCCTCAAACAGCAGGCTCATGAGGAAGGTCTCGACCGCGTCGTCGAAGTGGTGACCGAGGGCGAGCTTTGATATGCCGCGCGCGCGGATAGCGTCGTTGAGCGCTCCCCTGCGCATTTTCGCGCACAGCGAGCAGGGGTTATCCTCCCTGCGCACATCGAAAACTATCTCCTTGATGTCGGTCTTCAGGCAGGTGTAGGGTATCTCCAGCTCGGCGCACATCTCGCGCACGGGAGTGAAGTCCATGCCCTCGAAGCCGAGCTCAATTGTGATCGCCTCAAGCTCGAAGTGCCTGGGATAGTAGCCTTGCAGATGCTTCAGCGCCAGCAGCATCAGCATGCTGTCCTTGCCGCCGGATACGCCGACGGCGACCCTGTCGCCCTCATTTATCATGCCGTAATCGTCAACGGCCCTGCGGATAATGCCGGAAAATTCATTGAGTGCGCGTATGTCCATAAAATGCACCTCGTAATATTTAAAATTGAAATTCAGAATCGGGAAGCTTTCGGGAGAATTTGCGAGTATTCGTGAGTTTACGAAACGCAAATCAAAATTGGTGTTGACACTGTTTCGTCACTGTGGTATAAAAATAAAGCACGCTGTTAAAGCACGCTTTTTTCAGACGTATGTATTTTAATAGCGCCCCGTTAAAAAGTCAAAGTATATTTAATATTTGGAGGCACAAATATGTCCACGACAATGCTTACCAAGGAAGCCGTTGAAAGAAAATGGTATGTCCTTGACGCGGCCGGCAAGCCCCTCGGCAAGACCGCCGCAGTTGCCGCCGATCTGCTTCGCGGCAAGCTCAAAACCACCTATACTCCTCACGTCGATTGCGGCGATTACGTCATCATCATCAACGCAAAGGACGCAGTCCTGACCGGCAAGAAGCTCGAGCAGAAGTACTATCGTACTCACTCCGGCTGGGTCGGCGGCCTGAAGGAGACTCAGTACAAGCACCTGATGGCAAAGCGCCCGGAGCTGGCAATGCGTCTTGCAGTCCGCGGCATGCTTCAGAAGAACACCATCGCTCAGTGGCAGCTCAAGCGTCTGCGCGTTTTCGCCGGAGCCGAGCACACCCACGCAGCTCAGAAGCCCGAAGTTTGGGATCGCTAATAGGAGGAAGAGAATATGGCAACTTATAAGTGCAAAAGACCGTATATGTACGGCACCGGACGCAGAAAGCAGTCCGTCGCGCGCGTCCACCTCATCCCCAACGGCACCGGCGCTATCACCATAAACGGCCGTGATATCGACGATTACTTCGGTCTTGAGACCCTGAAGCTCATCGTCCGTCAGCCTCTGGTCACCACCGGCACCGTCGGCAAGGTCGATATCGAGGCAACCGTTCACGGCGGCGGCGTTTCCGGCCAGGCCGGCGCTATCCGTCACGGAATCTCCCGCGCACTGCTCCTCGTCGACGAGAGCTACCGCGCACCCCTGAAGGCCGCAGGCTTCCTGACCCGCGACCCCAGAATGAAGGAACGCAAGAAATACGGCCTCAAAGCAGCCCGTCGCGCACCTCAGTTCAGCAAGCGATAATCGACAAATTAAAAATGCTAAAAAAGCCCGGAAGCATGTGCTTCCGGGCTTTTTTGATATGCTGAGGGCATATTATTTTTATTCGTTTTTACTGCTCGACAGCCGCCTTCGTCTTCTTGCCGACGGTGGAGCGCAGGATGAATAGAACCACGACGGTCATTACGATGCCGATCGGCAGGCAGATCCATGCGCTCTTGACGAAGCCCGCGATGATGAAGTTGACAAAGCTTATGAGCGCAACGGTGACCGCGTAGGGCAGCTGAGTCCGGACGTGCTCAATGTGGTTGCAGTTAGCGCCGGCGGAGGCCATGATGGTCGTGTCGGAAATGGGGGAGCAGTGGTCGCCGCAGACAGCGCCCGCGAGGCAGGCGGAGATGCCGATCATCAGAAGAGGATCGCCGACCTTGAAGATGGGCAGGACGATGGGGATGAGGATGCCGAAGGTGCCCCAGCTCGTGCCGGTCGCAAAGGCCAGCAGGCAGGCGACAATGAATATGATCGCCGGGAGCATGTTGAACAGGCCCGCGGAAGCGGCCTTCATAACACTCTCAACATAATTGGCCGCACCAAGCAGACCGGTCATGTTCTTCAGCGAGACCGCGAAGGTCAGGATCAGGATTGCGGGAACCATTGCATTGAAGCCCTTTATGCAGCAGCTCATTGCGTCCTTGAAGGTGGTAACGCGGCGGCAGATGAGATAGATAATGGTGAATACAAGCGCTACGAGCGAGCCCCAGGGCAGGCCGACAAAGGCGTCGGTGTTGCCGAACGCGCCGACAAAGTCGCCGGCCACACCGCTTTCTGCATCCCAGAAGCCGCCGACGTACATCAGACCGACAATGCACATGATTATAAGAACTATGATGGGAATGAGCATATCCCACAGGGAGGCCTTGGTGTTCTCGATTTCCTCGTCGCCGCCGAGAGAGCCGAGATTGCCCTTGAGCGCTTCAAGCTCGCTCTTGGCCATCGGGCCGTAGTCAAAGCCCATGACGATCATGCCGATGACGAACACGAAGGTCAGCAGGGAGTAGAAGTTGAAGGGAATCGCCTGAATGAAAAGCTGGATGCCGGAGATGCCCGCGTCGAGATCCTCGGCAACGCCGGAGACGGCCGCCGCCCAGCTCGATACCGGAGCGATCATGCAGATGGGCGCCGCGGTCGCGTCGATGAGGTACGCAAGCTTTGCGCGCGAGATCTTTTGATTATCGGTCAGAGGACGCATGACGGAGCCGACGGTCAGGCAGTTGAAGTAGTCGTCAATGAAGATCAGAACGCCGAGGACAAAGGTTGCAAACAGTGTGCCGGCGCGGCTCTTGACGTGCTTTGCCGCCCACTTTCCGAAGGCCGCCGCCGCACCGGTAGAGTTTACCAGCGCGACCATGATACCGAGAATAACGAGGAACATGAAGATGCCTGCGTTATCGGAGATCGCGGGGGTGAAGCCCTCGGTTATCATAGCGTCGAGAGTGCCGACGGGGTTAAAGCCCGCCACGAACAGCGCACCGACGAGTATGCCGATGAACAGTGAGCTGTAGGTCTCCTTGGTTATCAGCGCGAGGACTATCGCGACGATCGGGGGGACCAGCGCCCAGAAGGTGTTTGTGAATTCCATGATGTTTTTCCCTCTTATCTGTATTTTTTGAGCAAAAAAATCGAGTCATGACGCGATCATGACCCGACAGGAAAACATCTTGACGAACTCATGACAGCTCTCCGCATAAAGCGACAGTATGCAGGATATTATCCTGCATCCCAGGCATCCGGCCGTGGGACGACCGAACCCTTCGGCGACAGCCCCTTTCGCTTAACGCTTCCCTGCGTTTTTACTAAGCTACTTATGACGATCGCGCCTCTATCATGCCTTGTTCAATTGCAACCCTATTATATAAGCATTTCCCTTTTTGTCAAGTGTTTTTAGAGGCGAATTTTAATTTTGCCGATACGGTGATTGCGCTTGCCCGGTGTCGAGACTGCGGAGAAAACCGCAAAAACCGGGCGGGCAATGCCCGCCCCTACGCTATAAACTTCAATTCCGACAGATTTTAAGAATAGGAATGGGCAAGCCCATTCCCTACAATAGTGCGGCGCAGCGCCGTAGTGCGATGCACCCACGGTTTACACCATTGTTTCGACACCGGGCAAGCGCAATAAGCGTATCGGTACAATGCCGGTGCGCCGCTAAAAAACGCAGGTGCGTCAAAGCGCCTCTAAAAATTCGCCTCTAAAAATTCGCCTCTAAAATACCGAAGCCGGCGACCTCGGTGGTGGGCAGGGAGAAGACGATGGTCCCGGCCTCGGTGTCGGGGCCTGCCTTTTGGATGACGGATGCCATTATCTCCGATTTCTGCTCGGCCGAGGCGACAATGAGGACGACCTCCTTTTCCTCGGCCAGGGTGATGTTATAAAACTTCGGATCCTTTTCGCCGGTGCCCTTGCCGTGCAGTGTGGTTCCTCCGCGCGCACCGGCAGCACGGGCAGCGTTCATGACCATATCGGTGCAGCCCTCGTTGGTTACGGCGACTATGAGCTCGTAAGCAAAGCTCAGACTCGGCTGCCGCTTAACGTTTTTATTGTCCTGATTAAGATATGCCAAGGCTTTTCCTCCTCCAATGCTTTTTATCGGCACAGCGATGACGATGCCGTGTCCGGGAACGCCGAGATGCAGCCTGCGCCGCTGGGCGGCGATGAGCTCCTTCGTCTTGTCGGGGTCTGCGACGGTCATGACGATGCGCCTGTCCTTCGACTCGATGCCCATAAGCTCCATCATGCTCTGCACCGCCGTGCCGCGCCCGTGCATGACCACCGTCATCGGCAGCCGGAGATGAGCGCAGATATCGCTGAGCGTATCGACCGCCTCGGGGTTTATTATTGAAATGACATAGTTCATACCGCTTCCTCCCACAGCTCGATGATATCGAGGTCGCCGTAGACCTCCTCGGGCGTCTCGACGAGCCTTGCGCGCTTTTCAAACAGAGCTCCGACGACCTGGATAGACAGCAGCGGCATCATCGCGACCATCGCGACTACGCCGAACGCGTCGCTCAAAACGTTTCCGCCCAGGGCAATGGACGTGCCCATCATGAATTGCAGCATGAAGGTAGCCGTCATGGGACCGGACGCGACGCCGCCGGAGTCGAAGGCAATCGCCGTGTAGATATCGGGCACAAAAAACGACAGGCCGAGCGCTATCACGTAGCCGGGCACGAGAAACCACATGATGCTTATTCCCGTTACGACGCGCAGCATCGCAAGCCCCATCGCAAGCGCTATTGCGACCGAGAGACTGAGCTTTATGGCCCTGCCGGGGATAGCGCCCGCGCTGACCTGCTCTATCTGCTTTTCCAGAACGCCGACGGCGGGCTCGGCGGCGATTATGAACCAGCCCAGAAGCATCGACAGCGGGATGAGCAGCCACTGCGTATTGCTCGCCGCAAGCGCGGCGCCGAGCTCCGCGCCGAGTGTCGAGAAGCCGACGTTAACGCCGGTGAGAAACAGCACGAGGCCGACATAGGTGTAGATAATGCCGATAAGGATCTTTGCAAGCGGCCGCCCGTGCAGGCGCAGCAGGAAAAGCTGGAAGATGAGAAAAATCACAATTATCGGCAGCAGCGCGACGGCCATCTCAAGCATGTATGCCGGTATCGCGGAGATAAAGGCCGAGCCTATCTCGCGTGTGTCGGCAAAGGCTGCCGCGCTTATCCCGGCCACCGCCTCGCTGTCGTCATAGAAAAATCCGAGTATGAGCACCGAGAGTATCGGCCCGACCGAGCACAGCGCGACGAGACCGAAGCTGTCCGCCTCGGCGGAGCGGTCGCTTCGTATCATCGAAACGCCGAGTCCCATCGCGAGTATGAACGGCACGGTCATGGGCCCCGTCGTTACGCCGCCGGAGTCAAAGGCGATGCTGAGGTAATTGCGGTCTGTAAACGCCGCCAGCGCGAATATGAGCGCATAGCAGCCGATGAGCAGCCACCTGAGGCTCGCACCGGTCAGGATGCGCAGCATACAAACTGTCATGAAAAAGCCGACGCCCACGCCGACGGTGACGAGCAGGACGCTGCTTTTTATGTGCGGCACCGTCTGCGCGAGCACCTGAAGATCGGGCTCGGCGACCGTTATCGCAAAGCCGAGCAGGAAGCTCACGCCGAGGATGAGCGGCAGATTTTTCGTTTTCGTCAGCGCCGTGCCGATCTTCGAGCCTATCGGCATCATCGCGACCTCCGCGCCGAGCGAGAACAGACCCATTCCCGCTATGATCATCAGCGCACCGATGAGAAAGCACAAAAGCAGGTCCGCCTGCATCGGCATGACAAAAAGACACAGCACGATGACGATGGCGACTATCGGCAGCACCGATATCGCCGCCTCACGGGTTTTTTCGACTATCGCCGTGTGGTGGGTTTCAAAATCAACTGATCTTCTGATAATATCACCTCTCATGCTTGTTTATCGGAAGCGGAAAGCGCGTCGAGCATTTTCTGCTGAAGCCGGACGTATTCGTGCGCGTCCTCCTCGCCGAGCGAGCGCAGCGCCGCCGCGACGCGCCCGATAGCCTCTTTCCTCCGCTCGCTTATGAGCTCGCGTCCCGCGTCGGTGAGCGAAACGTTAACGCGCCGCTCGTCAAGCTCATCGGCACACCGCCGGATCCAGCCCTTTTGCTCAAGGTGCTTTAAAAGCGCCGCTATGCGCGCAGACGATACGCCCATGCTGCGGCTCAGCCCCGAGGGACAGCCGGGAGCGTCGTCGAGCAGCAGCAGACTCAGCGCGAAAAACTCGCCGCCGCAGGCGTCGCTTATAGCCTCGCCCGCCGGCAGATGGCTCAGCCGCGCCCTGAGCGACAGCATTTTTTCCGCAAGAAGCATGTAATCCATTACTCCTTCAAGCCCCCTTTCACACTTTTGCTAACACTGTTAGCTAAATGATAACATAAAAATCGCCCCTATGCAAGCGCATAAGGGCGAAATATACCGTTTATTCATATTCTGAACGCTTTCTTAAGGCTCAGTCATAGCCTCCGTTTGCGGGCGGCAGGGCCGTCCATTCCGGCAGCTCCGTCACGGCCTTCTTAACGGAGGTCACGGCGTTTATGAAATTTGCGGCGTCCTCATCCGAGGTCATGTGGTAGACGGCCGTCTGATCGCCGCAGATAAGAAGGCTCCTTCCGTTCATTGTTACGGAGATCTCGTAATGCTCGAGCGGGATCATGGAAACCGCCTTTGATTTATCGTCCGCGAGCTCCTGCGAGGTCATTTCGCGGTCGATATCCGTAAGGCGATATTTGCAGACAAGCTCGTACAGCCGCTGCAAAAAGTCCGGCTCGGGGCGAAGCTCCGCCGATGCCGTCCCGTCCGAGGCAAGATCCTTTTGAATACTGCCCGTCTGTGTGTCCAGGATGTTTTTCTGCGTCTCGTCGTACCACCATGAAAAGCGCAGCGAGAAGTCGTCCGGAACTGCCGGAGTGTTTTCTGGCGCTGCGCCCCGAAATATGCCGCAGCCTGCGAGCGAAAAAGCAAGAGCAAGGCACAGAATGCTCGCGGCAAGCTTTTTTGTCATGATCTCTCAACTCCTTTTGTGTTCTTTGCCTGTATGACGCCGAGGGATGCGGAAATGTTCCCGCAGAGGGAAGAAAAGCTTCTTAGACCATTGAAAGGCCTGCTGCCGGCATGGTATAATTATATTGGGTAGGTATACACAAGGGCGCACGCAGTCCGGATACGGGGTCCGCGCAATATGTATCGGCAGCGGCGTCAGGACGTCTGTGAAAAGGCGGCAGACAGGTCAGTGTTTCGGAAGGAGGTAAAGGCATGGCTTTCTGGGTATTTATGCTTATCATGGGATTGCTGATCCCTTTGACAATGGTCGGCTTCGGCAAGCTGTTTTTGACCAGAGCCCCAAAAAACATCAATATGGTTTTCGGCTATCGAACGTTTATGTCCATGAAGAACAGGGACACATGGGAGTTTGCTCATAAGATGATAGGGAAGCTGTGGCTTCGGTGCGGCCTGGCGATGCTGCCGCTGTCCGTGATCCCTTTCCTTTTCGTGATCGGCAAGGATGCGTCGGCCGTCGGAAGGGTCGGAATAATCGTCATTGCGATCCAGATGCTGCCGATGCTGGGAACTCTTTTCCCCGTGGAAGCGGCTCTCAAGAAGAATTTTGATAAAAACGGTGTGCGCAGGCAAATCGATCGTTGATAAAGGAGCTGCTCGTATGAATAAACAGCTTCTTCGGTCATTGAAAGGCCTGCCGCTTTGTCACAGTGCCTGCTTGAGCGTCAGGTCACGTCGATGAGGTATTCCGTGACGATTCCGTCGCTTATCGAGATTATGAGCCACATGTTGTCAATGTATTCGACGCCCAGATGGTACACGAGCGTGGTCTCCGGCGGATAGTTTTTATCGCTGAGCTTGAAGGAGGCCGGCCCGTCGCCGTCTTCCTTGCCCAGAAGCGCTATGACGTCGGCCTCGCTCATTCCGGTGAGCGGGTGCTTTTCGAGCATATCGGCGACGATCATGTAGCGCCCGTCTGCATTCGAAAGCCACTTTTCCTGCGAAAACGTGTGCTGATAGCGGTACACGCAGAAAGCGGCCGCTATTATCAGCAGCACGGCGATTAAAACAGAAAATGCAATAATAATACGCACTTTGGCTCGCTTGGCCTCGTTTTCCATCATTCAAAGCTCCTTTCGATGTTTTAAAAACAGCTGCTTATTCAAAGAATAAACAGCTGTTTTTTGATTCTTCGATTACGCCTCGCCGCGCTCCTTGAGGGCCTCCTTGCGCGAGAGGTTGACTCTGCCGCGGTCGTCGATCTCGGTGACCTTGACCCAGGTCATGTCGCCGACGTTCAGAACGTCCTCTACCTTCTCGGTGCGCTTGAACTCAAGATCCTTGATGTGGCACATGCCGTCCTTGCCCGGGGCGAGCTCGATGAACGCGCCGATGGGGATGATGCGCACGACCTTGCCGTAGTACAGTGCGCCGACCTCAGGCTCGAAAACGATGTTTTCGATGGTCTGGCGTGCCGCACGGCATGCCTCGATATCCTCGGAGGCGATGAAAACGCTGCCGTCGTCGTCTATGTCGATCTTGCAGCCGGTGTCGGCGGTGATCTTCTGGATGACCTTGCCGCCGGAGCCGATGACCTCGCGGATCTTGTCGGGATTGATCTTCATCTGGATCATCTTCGGAGCGGTCTTGGCCAGCTCCTTGCGCGGCTCGGGCAGAGCCTTGAGCATGACCTCGTCGAGGATCTGATAACGCGCCTCGCGTGTGATCTCGAGAGCCTCCTTGACTATCTCGTGCTTGAGGCCGTCGTTCTTGAGGTCCATCTGAATGGCGGTGATTCCGGTCTTGGTGCCGGCGACCTTGAAGTCCATCTCGCCGTGGAAGTCCTCAACGCCCTGGATGTCGATAAATGTGGTGAAGTCGTCGCCGTCCTGGATAAGGCCGCAGGAGATGCCGGCAACGGGAGCCTTGATGGGAACGCCTGCGTCCATGAGCGCCAGCGTCGTGCCGCAGATCGAGCCCTGAGAGGTCGAGCCGTTGGAGGACAGGATCTCGGAGACCACGCGGATGGTGTAGGGAAAGTCCTCGACCGGGGGGATGACGCTCTCGAGCGCCTTCTCGACCAGTGCGCCGTGGCCGTATTCGCGGCGGCCGGTGCTGCGGCTGGCACGAGCCTCGCCCGTGGAGTAGGAGGGCATATTGTAGTGGTGCATGAAGCGCTTTTCCTCCTCCTCCCAGATGGTGTCGAGCTTCTGGGACATGGAGAGCGTTGCGAGCGTCGCTATAGACAGGACCTGGGTCTGGCCGCGTGTGAACAGTGCAGATCCGTGAACGCGGGGGATCAGGCCGACCTCGCTGCCGAGGGGGCGGATCTCGTTCATTGCGCGGCCGTCGACGCGCTTACCGGCCAGCAGCCACTTCTTGACGACCTTCTTCTGAAGCTTGTAGAGTATCTCGTCCATGTACTGCATGATGTCGGGGTGCTCCTCGGAGTACTTTTCCTCCATTGCGCTGACCCAGTCGTTGACGCGGGCCTCACGGACGTTCTTATCGTCGGTGTCCATGCAGTATTCCATGCCCTCGAACTCGTTCTCGACGAGCTTGTTGAACAGCTCCTCGTCAAACGACGCATGCTCGTACTCGAACTTCGGCTTGCCGATCTCGGCGACCATTTTGTCGATGAGGTCGAGAACGGGCTGCAGATGCTCGTGAGCCTGAACGATGCCCTCGTACATGACGTCCTCGGGAATCTGATCGGCCTCGGACTCGATCATGACGATCTTTTTGTGAGTTGCCGCGATGGTGGTGGTCATGCGGTTTTTCTTGCGCTCCTCCTGGGTGGGGTTGAACAGATACTTCTCGCCGTCCCAGCCGAGAACTATTCCCGCGATGGGGCCGTTAAACGGAACGTCGGAGATGCTGACAGCGGCCGACGCGCCTATCATTGCGGTGATCTCGGGGCTGCAGTCGCGGTCAACGGACAGCACCTCGCAGGCGATGACGACGTCGTTGCGCAGGTCGGAGGGGAACAGAGGGCGCATGGGGCGGTCAATAAGGCGGGAGGCAAGGACCGCGGGCAGGCTGGGCTTACCCTCGCGGCGCATGAAGCTGCCGGGGATGCGGCCGACCGCGTAGAGCTTTTCGTTGAAGTCAACTGCGAGAGGGAAGTAATCGATGCCGTCCTTGGGACGTGCCGAGGCGGTGCAGGTGACCAAAACGGTCGTCTCGCCGTAGGTCACGAGAACGGCTGCGTTGCAAAGCTCCGCCATCTTGCCGACCTCCATCTTCAGAGGACGGCCTTCGTACTCGATCTCAAACTTTCTGTACTCGGGAAATTCCTTGTGAGTGATTATCATTTGTTTTGCTCCTTTTCGTTTTTTATATTTCAAAACCGCCGGAGCATAGCACTTGAAAACCGGCTCTGACTCAGAGCGGATTTTCAAATACTAAGCTCGTTTGGAGGCGATTTGAGAATGAACCTATACGTTTATTGCGCAGGCCGTGCCTGCGAATGAATAATTGAGGTGATATTAAATTCGTTTGCCGCAGGCAAACACATTGGGCTGTCCACTATTCGCTAATCTGCTTTTTAATTGCACAAAAGCGCAATTAAAAAGCAGGGGACATATTCACTTGTCCCCTGCTAAAAACCTTCATACCCTTCGGAAGTGCCGGGCTTACTTGCGGATGCCCAGCTTTGCAATGATTGCGCGGTAACGCTCGATGTCCTTCTTTGCGAGGTAGTCGAGCAGACGGCGGCGCTTACCGACCATCTTGTACATGCCCAAACGGCTGTGGTCGTCGTTGGGATGGACCTTCAGGTGAGCGGTCAGCTCGCGGATGCGCTGCGTGAGGATGGCGATCTGAACCTCGGGAGAGCCGGTGTCGCTCTCGTGGGTCCTGTTTGCCTCTATAACGGCGGTTTTGGTCTCTTTGGTGATCATAATGATACCCCTTTCCGAATTTTCATATACCCTGTGGCCAAGTAAAGGGATGAAAGGTCTCCCGAATACTGAGCTCACGGGCTTAGCCTTGTAATATTACCACTTACGGCGGCGTTTGTAAAGAGCTTTTTTCAGTTTGAGAGAAAGCCGTCGTCGCCGGGATTCAGCTCTGCGGTCTTGAAGTACAGACTCTTCAGGGTGTCCACGCTCGCGCCCTCCGTCATGCCGACAGACCAGCTGCTGCCGTTAAGATACCAGTAGACGATGCCGGCGCCCTTTCCGTCGAGCTTGAATAAGGGATTTCCCTGCAAAAGCTCCAGGGTCATCATCAGATCCTCGGTCCACTCATAGTGCATACCGGAGATGTCCTTCTGTTCATCCGTTTTCTGTGCACGGATGGTGAAGCTGCCGTAGTCGGCCTGATACAGCGTCTCGCCGCCGTCTATGGTCGTGTAAGATGGCGTTTTGCCCTCGATATCGGGCATGACGATACCGGCGGCCTTAAATTCCTCGGCACTCGATTCGTGAACGGGGTTTGCTGTCTGATTGCTTTTATCCTTATTCTGCGTCGAGCAGGCACACAATGCCGCTGCCATCACAAGGCACAGCACACAGCAAATGATATTTTTAAGCTTTTTCATTTAAAATCATTCCTTTCGAGGTCATGATGATCGATCACTATCTCTATGACGGATAAGGAGAAAAAATGTTCCGTAAACATTTGATATTATCTGAGCTATATGATAACATAATTGCCGAACGAGGTGAAGAATATGGACAGCAATTTTTTCGCGCTCATTTCGCGCATGCGCTATATCGAGCGCTGGAGTCTGATGCGAAACTCCATACATGAAAATATCCAGGAGCACAGTCATATGGTCGCAGTTATCGCCCACGCACTGGGCGTTATCCGCCGCGATGTGTACGGCGCTGCCTGCGATCCCGATGCCTGCGCGACGGTCGCGCTGTATCACGATGCAAGCGAGATACTCACGGGCGACCTGCCCACGCCGATAAAATACCACGACGAGGAGATCATGAGCGCTTACCGCAGAGTCGAGACGATAGCGTCGGAAAAGCTTCTCGGTATGCTTCCGTGTGAGCTTCAGGCGGCGTTCGAGCCCGTGCTCGTCGGCGAGACGCAAAGGGAGCTTTACCCGATAGTCAAGGCCGCCGATAAGCTGAGCGCCTATATTAAATGCATCGAGGAGCGCAAGGCCGGAAACAATGAATTTCTAAACGCCGAAAAGCAGACGCTTGCGGCGATACACTCCTATGAGCTGCCGGAGGCCGAGTATTTTATCGAGCACTTCATTCCGGCGTTCGAGAAAACTCTTGATGAACTGGGGACGATAGAATAATGGAAAACTCAAAGCTTCAGAGAATAAACGAGCTTGCGCGCCTGAAAAAAGAGCGCGAGCTGACCGCCGGCGAGCTCGCCGAGCGCGACGAGCTGCGAAAGGAATACCTCGACGAGTGGCGCAAGGGCGCCGTTGAGGTGCTTGAAAACACCTACATTCAGACCCCCGACGGGAAAAAGCATAAGCTTCAGAGGAAGGACGGGAAATGACGGCCCTTGCAGTCTGCATAAACGCTGTCGTTCCGATATTTCTCATCATGGCGCTCGGCTGCCTTGCGAGGCATCTGGGCGCCGTAAAGCGCTCGGACGTGCCGAAGCTCAACAAAATGCTGTTTCGCTATTTCATGCCGGTGATGCTGTTTTACAACATCTACACCTCGGAGCTGTCGAGCGCGGTACAGCCGAAGCTGCTCATCTTTGCGGCAGTCGGCGTTATCGCCGAGTTTTTCCTCAGCTTTGCCTATGTAATGCTGACCGAAAAGGAAACGGATAAGCGCGGCGTAAAGATACAGGGTATTTACCGCTCAAACTTTGTCATTATCGGTCTGCCGCTTGCGACGGCGCTCGTTCCGGGAGCGGATGCGGGCGCGGTCGTCATGCTCATTGCCGTCGTCGTTCCGCTGTTCAACGCCATCGCCGTCGTGACGCTTGAGCTGTTTAGCGGCAGCAGACCCAGGCCCTTGCAGATCATGGCGGATGTATTGAAAAATCCGCTCATCCTCGGCACGATCACGGGCATAGCGTTTTTGCTGCTTGGCATTGAGCTTCCCGATGCGCTGCTGTCGACGGTCAAGCAGATAGCCGGAGCGACCAACCCCATGATGCTGTTCGTGCTCGGCGCGTTTTTTCAGTGGGGCGGCATACATAAGTACGTCAGGGATCTCATTGAGGTCTGCATCGGCAGGCTGGTCGTCATGCCGGGCATATTCCTCGCCGCGGCATATTTTCTCGGCATTCGCGGCATCGCCTTCGCCGGAATGATAGCAATTTTCGGCTCGGCCACCGCCATCGCGTCGTTTACGATGGTGCAGCAGATGGGCGGCGATGATGAGCTTGCCGGAGATATCGTCGTGTCAACAAGCGCTCTGTGCTGCTTTACGATGTTCGTCTGGTCGCTGCTGTTCAAATCCCTCGGAGCATTTTGAATTAAACAGGAAAAAGATCACCGCCGGCCAGCGGTGATCTTTTTCCAATACAGCTTCTCCGTCGATTTATACTCTCTGATCCAATCAATCAGATAAGAGGAGATTGTTACGGTAATGAGGGAAAAAACGATCCGCAGTACGGGAATGTAGCTGAGCGACAGCAACAGCACTGTGACATCCGTAAACAAGTAGGAGCGAGATAAGCGCCAGTGTGATATGTGGGAGATCGTCAACGCCAGCGCATCATCTCCGCCGCTGGAGCCTCCCTGACGCACGATCAGTCCGACACCGGCACCGACAAAGATACCGCCCAACACGGCAGCAATTAACGGACAGTCCGACAAGTCGGGAAGCATCGGCGGAAACATTTCCCAAATTTTATAAAAGCCCGACACAAACAGCGTGGAAATAACGGATATTTTGATGAAGCTGCCTCCCAAAAACCTAAACGCAAGCAGATAGCACGCTATATCCAGTATGGGTGTAATATATGCCGGAGATATTTTCAGCCAATGCTCTGCGAGAAGCATCAGGCCAATAACACCGCCCTCCGTGATGCCTGTGCGCTGGTGGATGTTGTGAATGCCAAATGAGCATACCATTGCCCCAAGCATAATCAACAGTATTTTTCTTGTCGTCAGTCCGTCTGCCAGCTTGCTCCAAAGGACAGCCACGCGGGATCTCATTTCATTTTCCTCCTTGATAAGTCAGCATTGTCATGCTATCATTATAAAGTGTATAGTAACTATAAGGTCAAGAGGTTTTTCATGAAAGATCTGTTTTCGATCGGTGAGCTCTCCAAGCATCAGAATATTTCCAGACAAACTTTGATTTTCTATGATAAGATCGGCCTTTTTCATCCGGCCTATGTAGACCCTGAGAACGGCTATCGTTACTACAGCTCCAAGCAGCTTGACGATCTGGACACGATCTGCATTATGAAAAAGATCGGCTTTTCTCTCGATGAAATCAAGGCACATATGAAAAGCTATACGCTTGATACCTCTGTTGCGGCACTGCGAAAGCAGCTCACCATTATTGAGCGCCGGCTTCAGGAGCTGCAGCTCATAAAAAGCAGAGTCGAGCATCGCTGCCTGCAGCTGGAGCAGTCGGCTTCCGTTTGCAGCAGCGTGTCCGTGGAAAACGTAAGTCCGCAGTATATTTTACTTCAAGAGGTTTCCGCACCCTATACGCTTGAGATGGTCAGCATGGCTACAAAAAAATGCTTTGTCCGTTCCTTTAGGGAGCAGCTCCCCATTTTCTTTCAAAGCGGTGCAATTGTGCCTCTTGAACGCATACGTCAAGGCCGATACACCGAAGCTTCCCATGTTTTTTTGCCCATTGAAAAATGTGCTGCCAATGGCATTGTTGAGCTTCCTGCCGGACAATGTGTGACTGCATACCATACCGGAGACTACCTTTCCATCGGGAAGGCATACGAACGGATATTGGAGTACTGTCGAGCCCATAATCTTAAAATTATTTCTGACTCTTATGAATTTGCAATCAATGACTATCTTTCTACAGACAATGAAGCTGAATATATTACAAAAATAATGTTCTATGCATGCAGATGAAATCGTGAAGAGCATGGCTCTCGGAGCGGAAGCCATCCCTTTGCAAGCACCGCTTGTTGTGGTGCAGATACCATCGCCTTACGGGAATATCTAAAAAGCTGAGATGATTGAGAAGGCATTGATAAAACAGCAATTTCAGTTTGACGAACAGAAGGAGGAGCTGATCGCATGAGTATCCTGTACGAGCTGTCCTGGCTGTGGGAAACGCTGGGTATTGCGCTTATATCTGCGGCTGTCTGCCTGGCCTGCGCCGCGCTGATATGCAAGGCAGCGAAGAAAAAGCTCAGCAAAAGGGTGCTGGCAGTCGTCGGAGCCGCGGCGTTTGCCGGCGCTGTTCTGGCGGTCATTCTGATCGCCCGTACACCGATGCCTCTTTGATAAAACGGAGGTTTTATCACGGACAAGGAAGGCGCAGCCGGAGACTCCGGCAAACTCTGACGCGCTGATCGAAAGCCTTGGCCGCGCCCCTGACATCAAAAGGACGCAGTCGCCGATACGGTGACTGCGTCCTTTTTCTTTTAAAAATCCGCCTCCGAAAAGCTGTCCCAGACGGTTACGAAGCTCTCGCTGAAGCTGCCGGTGCCGACAAACTCCTCAGCGGTCTGTACAGGAAATTGCAGCACGCTGTATTGGTGAACGTAGTTCGCGTCGGAGGCGATGTAAAGCTCATCGGTCTCCGTAGCGCCGCTGCGCGTTCCGTAGGCGATGTAGCCGCGCTGATGTTCGGAGTCCGCGGGCATGGAGAAGCTGCCGAGGATGCCGAGCGCGCTCGTTCCGAAAAAGCTGCTGTTGATGCTGCCGGTGCCCGAGCCGTCGAGCTTATAGTACGGCGATACCATCGTCGTGCCGTCCGCATCGTACAGCACGCGGCCGGTGACCTCGCCCTCGGGCAACCAGTCGAGCCTTGAGCCGTAGCGCATGTAGTAGGGTATGACGCGCAGAAGCTCCGTGCCGCACGAGCGCGCGCTAGTCCACTCAAAGTGGGTGAATATGCGGTATCGCGTGCCGGGCTCATCGAGCCTCACGGCGACGGTCATAACCGTGACTCCGCTGCCGTTGTCGAACTGATCTCCGTCGTTGGTGTAGACCGCGGTGAAGCCCTCGCACATTTTGACATCCTCGTCGCTGAGATCGCGCAGCGCCCTTTCGGGATAGCCCGCGGCGAGAAGCTCGCGGCGAAGCTCGACAGTCTGCGTCTCGGGCTCGGGCTGCCACTGCATCGGAAAGCGCTGGAGGAACAGAAATCCGCAGATTATGCCGAGGGCGATCAGCAAAAATATCGTGATGCACAGCGCCCTGTCGGACACGCGCACGGGCGAGGGGTGCACGGCGTAGCTTGCTTCATCGAGCTCGCGCGCAAGCCTTGCCAGACTGCGCAGAATGAATATGAAGCTGATGATCAGCCCGGTAACAAGGATGAAGCCCTCGGCATTCATGGCCGCCAGCACGCAGCCGACGGCATACCATACGATAAGCGCCGCCGCGCCGCCGGCATGCGGCTCGAGCCGGGCGCGTTTTTGCGCTGCGAGTATGCCCTTTCGCAGACAGATGATAAGCGCGAAAACAAGGGCGGCGCTGACTGCGGCGACGATATCCGCCGCGCCGGAGTCCATGAATGTGCTGTGGTAAACGGTGGCAGCGATAATGCACTGCGCCGCGACGGAAACGCAGCGCACGGCGGAGATAGCAAAGCAGGCCTTGAACCAGCCGTTTTCGCCGCGCAGACGGCGAAAGCCCATCAGCAGGAGCACAACGCCGATCAGGGGCAGAATATAGCCGAGCGCGAAGAAGTTGAGCGTTATCATGCTCAGCGCAAGGCCGGCGATTATGAGGTCGAAGGCTGTTTTTCCGGCGGAAACGCGGTCTACCACGTCGTCGGGCGGAAGAGGCTCGAGGCCGTCCTCTATCAGGCGGTCGAGCCCGTCAAATTCGTTATTTGCCATAGCCTTCACCTCCCAAAAAGTCTCTGAGCCTTTTGCGTATGCGGTACAGCCGCCCCTCGGCCGCGCGCTCTGTCATGCCGAGCTCGGCGGCGATCTGGCTCATCGGCTGCATGTAGTAGTATTTTCGGTAAAACAGCGCCCTGTCGGAAAAGCTGAGCGTTTTCAGCGCCTTTGCCAGCGCGTTTTTCCGTTCGGCCAGCAGAAGCTGCTCCTCCGGCGTCGGCGCGGGGTCGGGCATATCCTCGCGCAGCTCGTGCGAAGCCTCGTTTTTGCCGCGCCGGACGATGTTCAGCGCCGTGTTTCGGGCTATCGCCGTGAGCCACGCGCCGAGGCTGCCGCGCTCGGGGTCAAACTGCGCGGACTTTTCCAAAACGCGCAGATACACCTCCGAAACGCAATCGGAGGCCGCCGCGCTGTCGCCCAGAATGGGAGCTACGACATAGCGCAAAAGCGCGC
Organism: uncultured Eubacteriales bacterium; assembly: GCA_900545805.1. Classification (GTDB taxonomy): domain Bacteria; phylum Bacillota; class Clostridia; order Oscillospirales; family Oscillospiraceae; genus F23-B02. The sequence goes on from URAL01000013.1 coordinate 24,559, forward strand.
CGTAGCGCCTTTGCAGCTCCGGCATGCCGCGCTCATCGCCCTGCGCGATGAGCTCCATTATCTCGCGGTCGTCCAAGGCTCCACCTCCCCGTAATTTTGTCTCTCACTCCATTATACACGCGCTTTCCCGAAATCCCACGCATTTTCACAGCCGCCTCAATGCGCCTCTGAAAAACGGCGGTATTCGGTCGGAAGACGGCCGGTCTGCTTTTTGAACTCTGCGGAGAATTTGCTCTGATTTTCGTAGCCCACGCGCTCGGCGATCTCGGCGACGCTCAGGCTCGTATCGCGCAAAAGCTCGGAGGCACGCTCCATGCGGTGCTCCTTGATGTGCGCGGCCAGCGACTTGCCGTAGACGGCCTTGAACGTCTCCTTGAGCGAGGAGGGGTTTATGAGAAAGCGCCGCGACAGCTCATCTATCGTGTAGCGCCGGTCGAGATTTTCGGTCAGAAGCTCGTGCACGCGGCGCACGGTCTCAAGCTGCTCGGCGGGATAGCGCCCCTCGCCGCCTGTGTGCGCGTCAAGCTCCGGAAGCTCCGGCACGCTTCGGATGTCGCCGTCGCCGTCCTCGGGGCAGGATATCTCCATTGTTTTTTCCATCATCAGATGCAGCAGACGCACCTGCTCGGCGGAGGCGGCCTTGTAGTAGACCTCCTTGCCCTCGCGGCGGCTGACGATGAGCCCGCCGTCCTTGAGCTGGCGCAGATGATGCGACACCGCGGGGCTGCTCATGTCCGTCAGAAACGATATGTTCACAACGCATTCCTCGCAGTGGCACAGCAGCCAGAATATCCGCGCCCTGCTGGGGTCGGCCAGAAGCTTGAATATGTCCGACACCGTGCGGAAGCTCTCAGTCCTCGCCGCCGCCTCGCGCAGCTGCGCGCTTTTTTTCTCCCCGTGATCGTGGGGCATTGCTTCATTTTCCATGCCGTTACTCCATTCGGAAATGATTTGAGCCCATTCGGAAGTAAGTCGCCGTATGCCATTGACTTTTCGGCTCAAGCTTATTATACTGCAAGCATAACGATTAAACAATCATTTAATTGTTTAAATGAATCAAAAATAGAGGAGAAGTATCATGAAAAAGACCTATAAGATCGAAGTTGACTGCGCAAACTGCGCCAACCTCATGGAGGAGGCCGCCGGTAAGACCGAGGGCGTAGAGAAGGCCGCCGTCAATTTCATGACCCAGAAGATGACTGTCGAATTTGCCGAGGGCGCGGATGCTGACGCCGTCATGCAGGCAGTGGTCAAAAACTGCAAGAAGGTCGAGGACGACTGCGAGATCTATCTCTGATCTGAAAGCTGGCGGGAGTCGAAACGCCCTTCCGAGCGAAGGGCGTATTTTATAGACATAAGGAAGGTTTATATGAATAAAAAGCAGAAAAAGGTGCTTGTGCGCATAATCATCGCCGCGGTGCTGCTGGCGCTGCTGAATCTTGTGAGCCTCCCGGAGATACCGGCAATGCTCCTGTACTTTGCGGCGTACATCGTCATCGGCTATGATATTCTGCGCAAGGCCGGTAAGGGCATATTGAACGGCCGCGTTTTCGATGAAAACTTCCTCATGGCAGTCGCCACGGTCGGCGCTGTCGCGCTTGCCTTCATAAGCGGCAGCCACGACTTCAACGAGGCGGTGCTCGTCATGCTGTTTTACCAGATCGGCGAGCTGTTCCAGAGCTATGCCGTCGGCAAGAGCCGCCGCAGTATATCCTCGCTGATGGACATTCGCCCCGACTACGCCAATATTGAGGCAGACGGAAAGCTTGAGCAGGTCGATCCCGACGAGGTCGAGACCGGCACTGTCATCGTCGTCCAGCCGGGCGAAAAGGTCCCCATCGACGGAGTTGTGGTTGACGGCACGACAACGATAAACACCAGCGCCCTCACGGGTGAGAGCCTGCCGCGTGACGTCGCTCCCGGCGAGGAGATCATAAGCGGCTGCATAAACCTCAGCGGACTTATCCGTGTGCGCACAACGAAGCCCTTCGGCGAATCGACCGTGTCGAAGATACTCGAGCTCGTCGAAAACTCCGGCTCGCGCAAGTCGCACTCGGAGCAGTTTATCTCGCGCTTCGCAAGGGTGTACACGCCCATCGTATGCTATGCCGCGCTGGCGCTGGCGCTCCTTCCGCCGCTTGTGCGGATCCTGTTCATGAGCGCGGGCGGCGACTGGACCGTGTGGATATACCGTGCGCTTACATTTTTGATAGTAAGCTGCCCCTGCGCACTGGTCATCAGCATTCCGCTCAGCTTCTTTGCCGGGCTGGGAGGTGCGAGCAGCGAGGGTGTGCTCATAAAGGGCTCAAACTTCCTTGAGGCGCTCGCGCAGACGAAGACCGTCGTTTTTGATAAGACCGGCACGCTCACTAAGGGAGTTTTCGAGGTCAGCGGCATCCACCACTGCCCGATCGAGGACAAGAAGCTCCTCGAGTACGCTGCCCTTGCAGAGTGCGCATCCTCGCACCCGATCAGCAAGAGCCTTCAGCGCGCCTACGGCAGGGAGCTTGACCGCAGCCGCGTGAGCGATATCGAGGAGATAAGCGGAAACGGCGTTATCGCCAAGGTCGACGGGCATTCCATCGCCGCAGGCAACGACCGTCTGATGCAAAGGCTCGGCATCGGGCACACCGGCTGCCACAGCGTCGGGACCATTGTGCACATCGCCATCGACGGCGTGTACTCCGGTCACATCGTCATTTCCGACATCGTAAAGCCCGACTCCGCCAAGGCAATCGAAGAGCTCAAGAAGGCCGGCGTCAGCAGGACCGTCATGCTCACAGGCGACGCTAAGGCGGTCGCCGACAAGGTCGCATCCGAGCTCGGCGTTGACGAGGTGCACAGTCAGCTGCTGCCCGGAGATAAGGTAAGAGAGGTCGAGCGCCTGCTCGGAGAGAAAAGCGGCAAGGCAAAGCTCGCCTTTGTCGGAGACGGCATAAACGACGCGCCGGTCCTCTCGCGTGCGGACATAGGCATTGCCATGGGTGCAATGGGCTCGGACGCCGCAATCGAGGCCGCCGACGTCGTTCTTATGGACGACGATCCGCTGAAGATATCCAAGGCGATCAAAATCTCGCGTAAGTGCATCCGCATCGTTTACGAGAACATCATTTTCGCTCTGGGCGTAAAGTTTTCGTGCCTGCTGCTGGTCGCTCTCGGCGCTGCGGATATGGGCGCGGCGATCTTCGCCGACGTCGGAGTCATGGTCATCGCCGTCCTCAACGCCATGCGTGCTCTGCGCGCAAACGCATAGCGTTTACCGAGCAGTCAGCTGATAGCGGACAGCTATAGGTGTGCGCCGTTGACGCACGGATTTGAAAAGAGAGTGCGGACTTAACTCTGCGATATGCTCCCCCGTTTTTGACACGCTGAATAAGGCTCCCGTCCAACGGACGGGAGCCTTATTCTTTATGATTGCAGCAGCTTGTCGAACGAACCGATTATGTTGTCGCTGATGCCGCCGGTCAGGGCCTTGTTGTAGTTGCAGATGAACGTTCCGGCGATGAGGATCATCATGCCCTCGGCCTCGCGTGCGCCGACCTCGTCACCGTAAATGCGCTTGAGGCACTGCTCCATTACCCGCCGCCACTCGGCAAATTCCTCTCTTATCAGCTCTGCCACGCGCTCGTTATAATGCGCGAGAACGTAGGTCTGCGTCGTTGCGTTCGGGCGCTGCTCACCTACCCTGCCGCGGGCGACATAGCTCATGAATGCGTTCATGTATTCGGCATTTGAGGCGTACTCGGCGCGGTCGTGCTCCCGGAACCAGGCGACGCATTTTTCGCTCATATAATCGCGTGTGTAACGCACATAGCTTACCAGCAGCTCCTCCTTGCTGTCGAAGTAGTTCAGGAGCTTTGCGTGGCTCATGCTCGCCTCGGCGGCGATGTCGCGCAGCGAGACGTTTGTGAGCGGCTTGCGGTCTATACAGCGCTGAAACGCCATAAGTATGTCCATCCGGACGGCTTGTTTATCAACTATCAGGGGCATTTTGTCTCCTTTCCTGTTTACAAGACTGAGAGTTTGTGATAGTATTTTACCAATTGGTTAACAAAAACCGGGGAGGGGAAAGAAAATGGCAGACGAAGGATCGACCATAAAAATTCATGTTCTTCACTGCGGAAGCATGCTCGTGTCAAAGGCGGTGCCTTACGGCGGCGGAGTGAATCTCAAAAACGTGCGGCGCGGCGTGTTCGATAAGCTGAGCAAGAGGATCGAGCTTCCGGTCTCGGCGTATCTTATAGAGCATCCGAAGGGAAAGGTGCTTATCGACACGGGCTGGAGCCGCGAGATAAGTCCCGACGGCGTGTATGACGAGCATGCGGTAAAAAGCCTGATGCCCGGATACCTCGCTGCATTTTACCGCCCCCGGGTCGAAAAGGGCAAGACCGTCGTTGAGCAATTGGCCGCAATGGGCATTGCTCCCGGGGATATCGACGTCGTAGTCTTAACACATCTGGACGCAGACCACGTCAGCGGCCTGCGCTCTGTGAAGAATGCGCGGCGCATCCTGCTTCCGGAGGAGGAGGGCTGGTGGACGATACGCACGGTGTACAGACTGCGCCAGCCGGAGAGCATGCGCGAGGGGATACCCATCGAGCACTTCTGGTTTAAGGGCACGATGGACGGGCCGCTGTGGTGGTCGTATGATCTCTTCGGCGACGGGACGGTGACGCTCGTGTGCCTGCCCGGACATACGGACGGGCAGATCGGCGTTAAGATCAGAAACGGCAAAAAGTTCGTCGTTCTGACCTCGGACGCGGCGTTTTCCGAGCGCTCGTGGCGCGAGAGGATACTGCCCGGCTGCGGCTTTAACGAAAAGGCCATGCTAAAGTCCTTTGACTGGATTAGGGAGCAGGCAAACGACCCCGGCTGCGTTGCGGTCATAGCAAACCACGATCCCGACGTCAGGCCTCAGGTGATTGAACTATAGTCAGTACAACATGCTGACACAGGAGAAGCCCCGCGCTTGCCGGCACCCACACCAGCGAGCCGGGCACGCTCCTGCGTCCCGGCGGCGGAGCCTCGAACTGCGCCGTCTCCATCGCCTCCTCGGGCGAGAAAACGACCTCGTGATGCTCGATGCCGAGCTTGCGCAGCTCCCTGCGCACGACCCTTGCCAGCGGACAGCCGCCGGTTTTTTTTATATCGCACAGCATGAGCCTCTGCGCGTCGCACTTGTTGCCCGTGCCGAGGGCGGAGACGATCGGAATATTGCGCTCCTTTGCCGTGCGTATGAGGTCGACCTTGCAGGAAACGAGGTCGATGCAGTCGACGATATAGTCGTAATCGGCGAAAAAGCTCTCGCGGCTCGACGCCTCATAGCGGCCGATGATCGTGCGCACGTCGATATCGGGGTTTATATCCTCAATACGGCGGCGCAGCACCTCGGCCTTGGGCATATCCACGGTCGAGCTGAGTGCGCAAAGCTGGCGGTTTATGTTGCTCAAGCCCACGGTGTCCTGGTCTATGAGCGTCAGGCGCCCCACGCCGCTTCGCGCAAGCGCCTCTGCGCACCATGAGCCAACACCGCCGAGGCCGAACACGGCCACATGCGCGCGCCGGAGCTTTTCCATCGCCTCGGCTCCGAGAAGCATTTCGGCGCGTATGGTTCTTTCGTTCATAATTATTCTCCGATAAGTAAAGACCGTTCCTCTCGGAACGGCCTTTGGTGCTTTCTTGATCAGATGCCGACGTAGCGGGAGGCGCCGGTGAAGGAGCCCTTGTAGACCTCGACGATACCGCTGAAAACATGCTCGTTCCACTCGCTGAGCACATCCTGCTTGAGAAGGTTCTCGGCGACGTAGTCGCAGTATTTCTGATCTCCGCTCTCCTCGGTGGGAGCCTGATTGTTGTCACGCTTGGTGAACACGACGACGTAGCTGCCGGTGCTGCCGTCGATAACGGTCGTGTCGCCCGCCTTGCGGTCGGCGCTCTTGAGCCACTCGGAGATGTCGGACTCGACGGAGGAGCCGACAAGATCGGTCTGCTCCTTGATCTCGGCGCCCTCGACGGCGGCCTTGGCCGCGTCGGCGAGGGAGCTGCCGTCGCTAAGCTTCTTGAGGATGTCCTCGGCGGTGGTGTGAGCCGCTGCCTTTGCCTCGTCGGTAGGCTCGGAGGCGTGGTTGTGCTCATCCTCGCTCTCGTCCTCGGAGTGGACATGCTCGGGAACCTCGGCTGCCACGAGATAGTAGCTGTAGGTGAACTTATCGTAGCTGTCCTTGACGGAATCGTACTTTGCGGCGAGCTCCTCTGCTGTGTAGGTCTCGGCGTCGGTGATGCTTGTCTGGACCTTGGCCGCGAGAGCCTGGAGCTTCATGATATCGCGGGCAACGGACTCGTTGCAGCCGCGGCCGTAGTTTGCGGCGAGGAACTTGCTGACGCTGCCGTAGTTGTTTTTCTTTGCGGTCTCGGCGATTGAGGCTATGGTATCGTCGATCTCCTTGAGATCGTTGTCATCGAGCTTTATGTCGTGCTGTCCGGCGTATGCCTCGTAGGCGGCCAGCTGCTTGAGCTGAGATCTGGTGGCGTCGCGGAAATACCTGTCCCAGGTGTAGTTTTCCTTGCCCTCGGTGTTCATAAAGCTCGGGCACTCCTGCTCGTCGAGGGGCTTGGAGGTGTCAAGCTTAAAAAGCGTGGAGGCATAGTCGCCGTAGGTGTTCATCAGGCTGATATACTGCATATGATATATATAGTTGCACTCGGCCACGGAGAAGCTGCGCTCGCCTGCGGCTATCGCGGTGCCGTCCTCGGCGGTGACCTCGGTGTTCTTGACCGTCAGGCCGTCAAGCGATCTGTACAGCGCGCCGGAGTTGAGGTAGATGGCAAAGCCGAAGAAGACGACAATGGCGACGCCCACAATGATCCATCTGATCTTCTGCTTTTTCTTCTTGGCGGCTTCCTTCTGCGCATTGATGTCCTTGACGTAGGAGCCCTCGCTGCGCGCGGTCTGCCTGTTTTTTCTTTCGGTTGATGCACTCATGTCTTATCTTCCTTATTATTAAAAATATAATTTTTTCGGCGGGATTTATACATTATACCCCAAACGGGCAAGGGTTTCAATAGCAAAGTTGCGGCTTCGGCCGCAATGTGATACAATTGCCGCAGACTTTTATGAACTCAGCGAGGCATTGCATTGAAAACTCACGGCAAAAAACAAAGAGGACGCGGCTGCCTGACGGCGCTTATCGTCATTGCGCTCATCGCGGCGATCTGCGCGTTTTTGATAAAAGACAGCAGTCAGACGCTTGAGATAAGCCGCTATGAGGTCGCGTCGGAAAAGCTGTCCGAGAGCTTTGACGGCTTCAGGATAGTGCAGCTTTCCGACCTGCACGGCGCTCAGTTCGGCGACGACGGCACGGAGCTTGTCGATAAGGTGCGCTCTCTTTCGCCCGATATCATCGCGCTCACGGGCGATTTTGTCACCGACGAGGGCGACCTTGAGGCAGTCGAAAAGCTTGCGCCGCGCCTTACGGAGCTCTGCCCCGTGTACTTCGTCAGCGGAAATCACGAGTTCGGCTCCGGCCTTGCGCAGAGGGTGCGCAGCATATTGGAGTCGGCCGGCGTAAAATATCTCAGCAACGAATATCTGACGATAAGCCGCGGCAGCGATTCCGTTCTCCTCGGCGGAGTCGAGGATCCCATCGCCTATGCCGATATGCTCGCGCCCGATGAGCTTGCGCAGAAGATGAACGAGGCAGCTCCCGCTGCGTTTAAAATCCTGCTCGGACATCGAAACTACTGGATGAAGGAGTATCCCGAGCTGCCCGTCGATCTCATTTTAAGCGGCCACGCGCACGGCGGCATTGTCCGCATACCCGGCGTCGGCGGCCTTATCGGCACCGACCGGCATCTGTTTCCCGACTTTGTCGAGGGCAAATTTTATAACGGAAATTACACCATGATCGTATCACGCGGCCTCGGCAATTCCGTGCCCATCCCGCGTATCTTCAACCGCCCGGAGATCGTCTGCGTTACGCTCAAAGCAGAAAAATAAAATTGTCATGTTTCCATACCCTGCGGCATATACTGAAGGTATGCTGAAAAATGAGGTGACTACTATGGATATTGACGATATGATATTCGGAGATTACGATCCCGGTCCGAGCGACCGGTAAAACGCCCACCCACAGTGGGCGTTTTATAATACGACCTTGAAAACTATGCTCCTGCCGTCGGCTGTTTCCGCGCTTATGCTGCCGCCGAGAGCCTGCGCGGTGGCCTTTGCGATGGCAAGGCCTATGCCCGTGCCGCCGTCGTACCTGCGCGAGCTGTCGGCGCGGTAAAAGCGGTCGAAAAAGCGGTCGATATCGCCGAGCGAGTCCGGCGGACAGCTGTTATACACCTCGATGATATTATTTTTGTGCTGCGGATACACCGAAAGGCGTATCTGACCGCCGTCGTCGGAATATTTAAAGGCGTTATCGAGAAGGATAGATATAAGCTGCTGCACGGCGGCCATATCGCCCTTCATCGCAAGCTCGGGGCTTATGCTCTGGGTAAAGCTCTTTCCCTGCGCCCTTGCGCGCATCTCAAAGGGCTCGGCGGCCTCCCACGCGGCGTCCGAGAGAGAAAACTCGGTTCTGTCCGGCAGCGGAACGCCTTCGTCAAGACGCGAGAGCGTCACAAGATTTTTGACGAGCTTCGACATACGCACGGTCTGCTTCTGAATGTTGTCTATCCACTCATTGTCGCCGTTTTCCATCTTCAGCACGTCCGCGCTCGTCGATATTGAGGTCAGCGGAGTCTTGAGCTCATGCCCCGCGTCGGTTATAAACTGCTTTTGAAGCTCCATATTGCGCACATACGGCGCGATGGCCTTTTTTGAAAAGAGCGCTACAAGCGCAAAGCCCGCGAGAAGGCTCACCGCCGCCACTATCAGCGAAACGGTCAGCAGCGTTTTCATCGACTGCTGCTCGGGCGAGGCGTTTAAGAATATTACGGCGCTTGCCGACGGGCCGCTTTTGACGCAGTAGCGATAGTCGCCGTAGTAGCCCTGCGCATGCCCCGCCGAGAGCACATCCGACGCATAATACAGCGCCTGCTGTGCGGAAACGGTGGCGATATAGTCGCTGAAAACGCGCAGTGCGTCGCCGTCGGCATCATACACGACGGCAAAGTAGCGCGTCATATATTTCGTCTCCGGCGAGTCGCCTCCGAATATGTCCGGCAGAGTGAAGTTAGAGGAGCCCGAGTACGGCTCCTGACCGGTAGTCACCAGCGCGTCTATCGTTTCGTCGAGCTTATCGGTTGTAATATTATAGTTCCACAGATTCACCGCGACCAGCAGCACGAGAGTGACAGCGCCCATCGCCGCCATCGCCGAGGCTATGAATCTGCGCCGCATTTTGCTCAGCATCACTTTTCCTCCAGCGCGTAGCCCGCGCCGCGGATGGTCTTTATCTCAACACCGGCTTCGAGCCCTCTGAGCTTCTTGCGCAGAAAGCCGATGTAGGTCCAGACGACGTCGGTCTCCGACTCGGTGTCGAGATCCCAGACCTTCTGCATCAAAGCGTCGGTCGAGAAAACTCTGCCGCGATTGCGCATAAAAAGCTCCATGAGCTGAAACTCCTTGTTGTTAAGGCGCACGCTCTGCGAGCCTGCCGAGAGAGTGTACGAGCTCAGGTCGAGCGCCGTATCTCCGACGCGGATAACATCGGGCGCGTAGCTTCCGCTGCGGCGCGTCAGTGCGCGCACACGCGAGAGAAACTCGCCCATGGCAAAGGGCTTGGGCAGATAGTCGTCCGCTCCCGCGTCGAGCCCCGCTATGCGATCCTCGACCTCGGCCTTGGCCGTCAAAAACAGCACCGGCGCGGTTATTCCCCTTTCGCGGGCGCGCTTTAAGACCTCAAGCCCGTCGAGACCCGGCATCATTATATCCAGCACCACCGTGTCATAGCTTACCGACAGCATATATTCAAGCGCGTCGAGGCCGTTATGCACCATATCAACGGCAAAACGGTTTTTTTCAAGAACGAGCTTCAGGGCCTTTGCGATCCCGACCTCGTCCTCTGCAATTAAAATACGCATACTATCAACTCCTATACATATGTTAATTCACGCAGCTGAAACGAACCTGAAATCATTTTAACAGCCGAGCGTGAAAAATCAATGCAAATTCATATTTTGCTAACATATCTTTTTCAGCTCATTTCAGGTCAGGGGTTTATTCTCAAGCCAGTTCCACGGAATACAGGTCACTGCCCACCGAGCGGAGAGGTCTTCGCCAAAGCGGCAGACCAACAAAAAGCGCCGGGCCTCAACGCTTTGGCGATAGATATATAAGGAGGCAATATCATGGATAACACGGAAAGCAAAAACGAGAATGCTCAGGAGCGGCAGAACGCTCCGGTTGACGGAGAATACAGCTTCTTCTACGGTCACAAGCCGGAGAATGAGCAGAGCCCGGCTCAAGGCGAAGCGTCAAGGCTTGAACCGGAAATGCCCAAGGCGGAGAAAAAGCCGTTCTGGAAAAAGCCCGGCGCCATGATAGCCGGCGTGCTCGTCGCGGCCATGCTCGCCGGCTTCGGCGGCTCGGCGATAGGAAACGCCGTTTTCGGCGGCTCTGACGGAGGAACGACCGTCTATCAGGGCAAACGCCCGAGCACGGTCATAAACACCGCGAGCATAGACACCAGCAAGCAGATGACCGCCGCCGAGGTGTACGCCGAGAACGTAAACTCTACTGTCGGCATCACCACTCAGGTCACAACGAACTTCTGGGGCTACACCACGCAGTCGGCGGCGTCCGGCTCCGGCTTTATCTACTCTGCCGACGGATATATAATCACAAACTACCACGTAATTGAATCGGCAAGCTCCATAAAGGTCACGCTCTATGACGGCAAGAGCTACGATGCACAGCTTGTCGGCTATGACGAGAGCAACGACGTTGCCGTTTTGAAGATCGACGCGAAGAATCTCACTCCCGTGACGATAGGCGACTCGGATAACCTGAATGTCGGCGACTCGGTCATCGCCATTGGCAACCCCCTGGGTGAGCTGACCTTCTCGCTGACCTCCGGCGCTGTCAGCGCGCTTGACCGCGAGGTCACGATGTCCAACAACGTCACCATGGAGCTTATACAGACCGACTGCGCCATAAACTCCGGCAACTCCGGCGGTGCGCTGTTTAACCTGTACGGCGAGGTTATAGGTATAACAAACGCCAAATACTCCGGCTCCTCCGGCTCAGGCGCGTCGATTGATAACATCGGCTTTGCCATCCCCATCAACTCCGTGCGCAGCATCGTTGACAGCATCATCGAAAAGGGCTATGTCGCAAAGCCCTACATCGGCGTCATGGTCTCCGACGTCAGCGACGAGGCTATAAGCTACGGCACTCCCGCGGGCGCGGCAGTGGTCTCCGTCACCGAGGGAGGCCCCGCCGAAAAGGCAGGACTTCAGGCAAATGACATTATCACAGCCGTCGACGGCAAGGAGATAAGCGGAAAGAGCGACTTAAGCTCAATCATAGCCGACTGTGCGGCGGGCGATAAGCTCACCCTCAGCGTTTACCGCCAGGGTCAGACCCTCACCGTCACCGTGACTGTCGGCGAGCAGACCACCTCGGCTCTCGCAAACCAGCAGCAGCAACAGCAACAACAGCAACAACAGCAACAACAGCAACAGACCATGCCCGATATCTTCGGCTACGGCGGCTGATGAAAAAGTTTTGAATATCAAAAAACAACGGATGCTCGAGAGAGCATCCGTTGTTTCAGCGTGTCAAAAAAGCCGATGGCTTTTTTGCACGCTTCAAATACGCCACATTTTTTGTGAAGCTTACGCTTCA
>URAL01000014.1 GCA_900545805.1 uncultured Eubacteriales bacterium
ATTATCTTATCCCGTTTCGTTATCAAATATCTGCTTTACATGTATATATTAGCACATTTTCCCCGAAAAAGATGAACTTTTTTTAAGTTTTTCGGATTTGTTGCAATTTTGACAACTTCCATCTCCGGTAAGCGCCGCAAACGCATGTCAAACCGGCAATGTGCACATCTCAATCAACTTTTCAGAGGCAAAAAATGATCTGCAACGCCTGTCCGCGCCGCTGCGGCGCAGAAAGAACCGAATATTCCCCCGGCGGAATCTGCGCCTGTCCCTGCCTGCCTCTCGTCGCACGCGCCGCGCCGCACTACGGTGAGGAGCCGTGCATAAGCGGTTCTCGCGGCAGCGGAGCGGTGTTCTTCTCCGGCTGCAACCTCAAATGCGTGTTCTGCCAGAACCATGAGATAAGCCGAGCCCGAATCGGCAAAACCGTCTCCATTGAGCGGCTTGCCGATATATTTCTCGAGCTCCGTGACAAGGGCGTCCACAACATAAATCTTGTAACTCCGACGCACTACACGGACGCAATAGTAAAAGCTCTTGAACGGGCAAGGCTCGATATTCCGGTCGTGTGGAACAGCTCGGGCTATGACAGCGTTGAGAGCCTCAGAGAATTGGAGGGGCTCGTGCAGATATACATGCCGGACTTTAAATACACTGACTCGGCTCTGGCCTTGCGCTACTCCGCCGCGCCCGATTACCCTGAGATTGCGCGGGCGGCGATATTTGAAATGTTTCGGCAGGTCGGGCCGTTTGAGCTGGATGACGACGGTATGCTGCGCTCCGGCGTGCTCCTCCGCCACCTCATTTTGCCCGGCGCGGAGGATAACAGCCGTGCAGTCATAGATTTCGTCGCCGATAATTTTCCCGGCGACGATATACTGTTTTCTCTCATGGCGCAGTACACGCCCATGCCGGACACAGAGCGCTTCCCCGAGCTCCGGAAAACCGTCACGGCGGAGGAAAACGACATGCTGATCGAGTACATGACGCAGCGCGGAATATATAACGGCTTCTGGCAGGAACCGTGCTCTGCAACAGACGACATGATACCGGATTTTGACCTGACCGGCGTCTGATCTATTATAAGCTGTACACAGGAGGTACGATTATGGATTACAACGAAATTCTCAAAAAAGCGGCAGGACTGATGGGGCCGTACTGCAAGGCTTGTCCCGTCTGCAACGGCAGAGCCTGCGGCAACTGCGTCCCCGGTCCCGGCAGCAAGATCCCCGGCAACACCGCCGCACGCAACTATGACAAGTGGCAGGAGATATTCGTCAACATGGACACGCTGTGCCCTAACTCGGAGGCCGACACGAGCTTTGAGCTGTTCGGCAAAAAGTTCTCCGCCCCTGTTTTCATCGCCCCGCTCGGCGCTCTGCCCCTGCACTATGGCGACAAGTACGACGACGTGACCTACAACCGCACGCTCGTAAACGCCGCAGCTGATTACGGCATCTGCGCAATGACCGGCGACGGCGAGTTTAAGGAGCTCATCCCCGACGCAGTCGACGAAATGGCCAAGATCGGCGGTATCGGCATTCCGACGATAAAGCCCTGGAGCAGGGATATCGTTTTTGAAAAGCTCGACTATGTAAAGTCCCACAGCATATTCGCCGTCGCAATGGACGTTGACGGCGCGGGTCTGCCCTTCCTCAAGAAGCTCGGCCCCGGCGCAGGCTCGAAGTCCGTTGACGAGATGCGTGAGATCATATCCTACGCGAATATGCCGTTTATCATAAAGGGCATCATGACCGTCAAGGGTGCGGAAAAGGCCGTCGAGGCCGGCGCAAGCGCGATCGTCGTATCCAACCACGGCGGCAGAGTTCAGGGCTGCACTCCGGCGACCGCCGAGGTACTGCCTTCTATCGCAAAGGCCGTCAAGGGCAGGGTGAAGATCTTCGTTGACGGCGGCATCCGCAGCGGCGTTGACGTATTCAAGGCAATAGCCCTGGGCGCGGACGGCGTGCTTATCGGCCGCCCGGTCGTTCCGTTTATTTACGCCGAGGGCGCGGAGGGCTTCAGGGTCTATATGGACAGGATAGTCTCCCAGCTGCGCGACACGATGAACATGTGCGGCACGCCCACCCTGGCCGATATCGGGGAAGATAATATCTTCATCGCAAAGTAATGAGGAGGCTCTTAAACCCCTTTGCAATGCTCATATGCGGCCTTATTCTCGGCGCGGCGGCACGCTTTATGGATATCTACTGCGAAAACCTCGGCTAGATATTCTCGCAAATGTCGGTGTGGATACTCCTCGGCACGCTCATCGCCATATACAGTCCGACGAAAAAGGCCGCGGCAATCAACATTCTGCCGTTTTGCCTCGGCATGCTGGCAACGTATTATGCCGTAGCCATCCTGACGCACGGCGTGTACGGCGAGAGCTTCATCATCGGCTGGACGGTGTTTGCATTATTCTCGCCGATCCTTGCGTATTTCACATGGACGGCAAAGCAGCCGGGCGCCTTGGGAAAGCTCATTTCCGTCGGTGTGCTGCTCGTATCGGTCGTTTTGAATTTTCTCATGTTCGGCGATCCCGATGTTTTCAACCTGCTCATAAACGCCGTTTTGTTTTATTTTTTGTTTATTAAAAAGATACCCCGAGAGGTTTAGCCTATGCCGAAGCGAAAGGGCAGTCTGAATAACATTTACATATCCGAGCGCTTGCAGGAAAGCCTGCGCCCAATAGCTAACTGCGCCATGACCACGGTCGTCGCCCCCATGGGCTACGGCAAGACGACGGCTGTAAACTGGTATCTTTCCCAACGCAGCAAACTTAACGCGCCGCACATTATCCGCATAAGCGTTTATTCGGATAATCTCGCGGTTTTCTGGAGAAGCGTTCAGGACGCGTTCCGCCATGGGGGGCTGAGCTTTCTTTCGGACTATGCCTGCCCCGACGATGACGCGGGATGCGGCCTGCTTATAGACGATCTGTGCCGCGAGCTCGACGGCGACAGGGAATGCTATATTTTCATCGACGATTTTCATCTTTTGACCGATGAGCGCATACCCGCCTTTTTGTGCAATCTTGCAAACCGTCTGCCGCTCAATGTTCATCTGATCGTCGCCGGACGCGACAGGTTTTTGCCTGCGGCGGAGATTCTGCGCCTTGGCAGCCGCGTCTATCAGATAGGCACAGAGCAGCTCAGGCTTAACCACACGGAGCTTGCCGTTTACGCGCACCGCTGCGGTTCCGAGCTTTCCGACGAGCAGATATCCCGCCTGCTGTATTCCAGCGAGGGCTGGTTTTCGGCAGTTTATCTCAATCTCCGCGCACTTGCCGAGCATGGCGAGCTGCCGGATAAAAGCTCTGATATCTACATGATGTTCAGCTCTGCGATGATAGATCCTCTGCCCGAGGCACAGCGTGAGTTTCTCGCGGTCATGGGGCTTGCAGATGAATTCACGCCGGAGATGGCGCGCTTTGTCACTCAAAGCGAAAATGCCGACAGATTTCTCGCTGCTCTGACGGAGCAGAACGCCTTTGCACAGCGTCTTCCCGACGGCATGACATATCGCTTTCACCACATGATGAAGGAGTGCGCCGAGCGTGTGTTCCGCACGATGAGCGGAGAAAAGCAAAATGCATATCTCAACCGCTTCGGCGTCTGGTACGAAAGCCGCCGCCAATATCTGCACGCGCTGTCGGCCTACAGAAAAAGCGGAAATTTTGACGCTGTTCTGAGAGTCATCCAAAGTGATGCCGGAGTTCTTCTCGCGGGGCTGAGTCCCGAAACCGTCCTGAATTTTCTGTCAGAGTGTCCCGAAGCCGTCCTCAAGGAGCACCCGTTCGCGCTGCTTGTTTTGATGCGCCGCATGTTCACCTGGCGGCAAATACCGAAGATGACTCAGCTTAAGGAGCTTCTGCTCCGTTCGATTGATGAGCACCCCGGCATGCCGGATACCGAGCGGGGCAATCTGCTTGGCGAGTGTGACCTTATTCTAAGCTTTCTGTGCTATAACGACATAAGCGCCATGAGCCGTCTGCACCGCAGTGCAAGCCGCCAAATGTCACGCCCGGCGATCAGCATTCAGGCAAGCGGCGGCTGGAGCTTCGGCTCGCCGTCGGTGCTGATGATGTTTCACCGCACACCGGGCGGTCTGGAAAGCGAGCTTTCCGAGATGGACGAGTGCATGCCGCACTATTACAAGGTAACGCAAGGCCACGGCCTGGGCGCGGAGACGATCATGCGTGCGGAGGCTGCCTTCATGCAGGCTCGCTTTACCGACGCGCAGATAGCGCTTGAGAGCGCTTATGCTCAAATCGACGGCAACGGGCAGGAGAATATGGCTCTGTGCTGCGATTTCCTGGCGTACAGGCTGTCGCTTTTTTCCGATGTCTCTCCCCGGTACGCCGCCGCAGAGCGCTATAAGGCGCTTCTTTCGCGCCGCGACACTGCGTGGATACACCTTTGGAATGCGATAAATGCCTACTACTATGCCGTTCTCGGCCAAGCAGGAAAAATACCGCCCGTTTTTTCCTCGCACAGGCTTGGCACTGTTAACTTTCTTGCACCGGGCAAGCCCATGATGGAGATGATAGAAAATCAGGTCTGTCTCGCCCAGGGTGCTTACGCCGCGGTAATCGGCCGAAATGAGAGGCTTTTGGCTATGTGCGATGCGATGCATTACGCGCTCACGGCTATGCATATCCGCATACAGACCGCCGCCGCATTTGAGATGCTCGGCAAACGCGAGGAGGCTCATGCGCTGCTCTCGCATGCGTTCAGCGATGCCGAGCCCGACGGATTTATCATCCCCTTTGCGGAAAACTACAGATATTTAAAGCCGCTGCTGGGCGGCATACATGAAATAGCAGAGCTCGGAACCATGCTTGAAAGGCGCAGGGCAAGGGCCGATTATCCCATGGCATTTACCTCTCTTACGCCGCGTGAGCGCGAGATAGCCTCGCTCATCTCCCAACGCCTTTCAAACCGTGAGATTGCCGAGCGGCTGTATCTCTCCGAGGGCAGCGTAAAGCAGTATCTAAATCAGCTTTACGCAAAGCTCTCTATCGAGGGCGATACGCGCACAAAGCGCCGCCGCCTCAGCGAGCTTGCTGAAAGCTAACCTTAGGTTAATAGTAAATCAAAACGATCCGCTGTACAATTGTGCTGCAGCGGATCGTTTTATATGAAAGGAGCGATGTGTTTGAACCGAAAATACATAAGCGCCGTCAAGCCGCTTGACGACTACATTCTTCAGGTCGATTTCGTCTCCGGCAGCAGGCTGCTGCTGGATATGAAGCCGTATCTCGACAAGCTGCGCTTTAAGCCTCTGGCCGATCCTCAGCTTTGGAGCAGCGCCGTGACCAACGGTATCTTCATCCGCTTCGGCAGCGTTGAGCTGAGTCATGACGAGCTTTTTTCCATGGCAGAACGGGAAATATTATTTTAAGGAGAAAAAATGATGAAATCACTGAAAAAATACCTTGCACTCGTACTGGCGCTGCTGATGTGCCTGAGCCTCGCCGCCTGCGGCAATGACGATGCCGGCGATGGTGATGCCGGCGACGTGTCCGGCAGCGCACCCGACTCGTTTGAGGGAATGGTGAAGGATGACGAGCCCGTGGCCGATTACGGCATGTACTGCGGACTGTGGGTCTGCGACGACGGGCGCGAGATGGAGGTCGAAAAGGATGATCAGACGCAGGAGACGCGCTTTGTTCTATACAGCAGCGACGGCGAAGAGATCGACGCGAGCGGCTACATTCAGCTCTCGACGGAATACAGCGCCGACTATTTCTACAACGAGCACGACGGCATTGCCTACCACAGCTGGTTCGACGAGGACGGCACACTGAACGTTTACAGCTTCGGTACGTTCACCAAAAGCAGCAGCACACCCTCCATTGCAGCCGGCACATGGTATCTCGACGGCAGCGAGAGCGCAACGAGCCGCCTTCAGATCGGCGAGGACGGCAAGTGGATGCTTTATGAGGACGCAGACAGCGATCCCGCGCTCATCGACAGCGGCAGCATAGAGGCTCTCGGCGACGGCGCGTATTCAGCTGTGTCCGAGCAGTTTGAGGACGTTTCCTACGACATCACTCTCACCGACGAGAGCACCCTGTACTGGGGCGGCGAGAATGACTGCTACATGAGGCTCGACTGATATGAAAAAACAGCTTGCTTTGATTTTGGCGCTTGTAATGTGCCTGTGCCTTTCCGCCTGCGGCGATAAGGACACGGACGATGACGATCAGATAACGGGCGATGACTGGCGCACGACAGGTGTTGTCCGCGCAAACGGTGTCATCACGCGCAGCGGAGAGGATACGGACGTTCTCGTCTGCGTAGACCGCGACAATGCGACGTTTTACTACGACGATATCGAGCAGACGCTGTTTGACTATGTGACCTACCCAATGCAGATCGTTTCCGACGATGACGATCCGTGGGAGGCGTTTCAAAGCATCGACTTTGCCGACCGCGACGGCGACGGCAACAGCGACGTTGCGATGATCTTCACCGTCGACGGCGACACCGCGCTTTTAGTCTGGTTTTGGGATGCAGACAGAGAGCTGTTCGTGTTTCAGTCCGAGGAGAGCGAGACGGGCAATGACAGCGACGTCGATCTGAGCGATTTTGAGGGCACCTGGCTCGGAACCGAGAGCGGTCAGCCCGATTATATCGAGATTTCGGACGGAAGCTGGGCAGCGTATCTCAACGGCGAGATGACAGACGGCGGCGATTTCAGATACGAGCCCGAGCTCGGCGCCGTGTACGCCTACGGCAGCGACCGCTCAGGCTCCTACGCCGAGCTTCACGATAACGGTGAGACGCTGTACATATCGAGTCTCGGCTCCTTCAGCCGCAGCTGATAATGAAATAAAAAGCGAGGATAGGGGCAGTGAACCGATACTTAAAATTAACCGTGCTTTTGCAGGCGCTTATAATATGCCTGTGCCTTGCCGCATGCGGAAGTGGCGACGATACCGAAAAGCAGCCGAGCATCGGCGACTATGCCGGTCTGTGGGAATATGTCGATGAAAATCTCTGGCTGCGCATACACGACGATGCGGCCTGGGATTTTGTAAACGCCGAAGACGAGGTGCTCTACTCTGGCTCGGTATCGCTCAACGACGGCGGCATAACGCTCTCCTACGACGACGGTGATACGCTCACGCTCGGGCCTTCAAACGGGCAGCTCATCGACAGCGTAAATAACGGAGTGCTCAGGCGCACGGATAAGATAGAATCCAAGCTTGCGTATTTTGAGCGCAACGGCCTTGAATATAACGCCGCGACCGACAACGGCACATATCTTCTCGAAAACGGCGTGTGCAGCTATGTAAATCTCGGCGAGGGCTTCAACACCGCCGATTGCTACTGGGAGGTCAAGATGCTCGGAGAGCAGGAGCACGACGGCATACGCGAGATCGAGTTTGACGCGATCTGCTACATTCCGAACGACTCTATTCCCGATTTCGGCAGAGAATACATCGCAAACGTGACCTGCGACCTGTATGACTACTACAGCGGCATGTGGCTGACCGATTCCGCCGCATACGGCGACTCCGAGCGCGGCGATAACTACTATGTTCACACCGTAAGCTACAGAGGGAAAAGCGCCGATGTTGAATTTGCATATTCTGTCGATTGGCAGTATAATGTCGGTGACTATGCTATGGTTATGACCAAGAGCTACGTTGCGTATCTGCCCGACGACTATGACGGACTTGTCTTTGCCGCCGAAGCGCAGACGGATAACTTTAAAGACTATGAAAAGCGCAAGCAGGGCGACAGCATTTATCCAGAGGCACGTATAATGGACATAGACCTCATCGACACGGAAAGCGCGCTGTTTTTCGACCTCTGCGCCGACTGGAGGTATAAGCTTTGAACAAAAAAATGAGCGACGCCGAGCTGTCAAGAAGGCTCGGTACATATCAGGTGATCGAGCGTATAGGCACGGTGCTCGGCCTTATCCTCATCATGGCGGGCGGCATTATCGCTATCGTGCAGCACAATCTTTGGATCTTTGCCGGTCTGTTTTTCGCGGGCGTTATCGTGCTGGTCATAATAAGCTTTGTCGTGAACACGAAGAAAAATGTGCTTTTGAATCTTCAGCTCGGAGACTTCTTTCACTCGGAGCTGCAAAGCGCCTTCGGGCCCGGAACGGCGGAGCCGACCATGCTCATAAGCGAAAAATACCTCAAGGATGCGGAGCTTATCGATCAGTGCTGGGAGGGCAGCGATATAACGAATTTCTTCGAGGGCGAGCACGATACCACTCGTTTTTCGGTCGCAAACGTCACGCTCGACCATCTCGTTGAGGAGCGTTCGGGTCCGGATAACGACAACTGGATGACCAAGACCGTGACGGTCTTTAGCGGCGTTATCCTCCGCTGCGCGGATATGTGCGATGCAAACCTCGATATGAGCATCACCGACCGTTATCAGGAGTCTCCCCCGAAGGGCGACGTTTCTGACCCCGCGGTGTTCGCAGAGCGCTTCAAGGTGCGCACCTCCGACGGGCGTGAGGCGGCAGCTTTGGTAACGCCGGAAATGCGCACGCTGTGCAGCGAGCTTGAAAAAGCCGTCGACGGCAAGCTCTGCGTTCTCAAGCTCAAGGACGGTGAGGCGGCGGCAGCTCTGCACACCAAATATCAGTTTGCAAACGTTCCGCCGAACACGGATCTCCGAAACATCGACGGTATCCGCAAGGCGTATGTCGAGTCCATCGAAACCATTAAAACGCTGCTTGATATCCTTAAAAACAATCTGTAACGTAAAAACCGTGAGGCCAAGCCTCACGGTTTTTTGTATTTTGAAATTCTTATCGTTCGCCAAACGATATCGGCGGTTATGAGTACGCACAGGGCGAATACCGGCACGAGCGACATAGGCTTCTGCGATATTATACTCCGGCACATATACGAAAACAGCGCAAGGCACATGAGCTTCGACTCACCGAGCAGGCTTACGGTCTCGGCCGCGATATTTTTCTTATGCCGCTCGTCCATATCCCATGGCATGTTGGGGTTTTCGACCTGCTTGGGGATGAGCGCAATCGTCGTCATCATAGCATACATAAGCGCCTCGATGCCGAACAGCAGCCAGAGAACGCCTTTTCCGGTGTAGTCCGTGATCTCGCCGGAAGCGTTGAAGTGCCCCGCTATTCGATCGGGCAGAGCGGAGTAGCTCATGAGTATGTACGCAAGCGTCGCAACAACAAGCGCAAGACTTAGTATCTCGACCGTCGCCTGATACGAGCTGAGCTTTGGCTTTTTCATGTCATTTCTCCTTCTTTATCGTGTACATGGCGCTGCCGAAGTCGCCGAGCATGTGCAGTCTTTCGTTGTAGCCCGTTCCGAGAAACTGATTGTTGAGCCCCACGCCGGACATGAGCGCCGCGCCGGAGGCCGTGAAGTCCTCCGCTCCGTCGGGCATGGTGAAAAACTTATTTGCCGTGCGCAGGACAAAGCCGTCGGGGTCGAGCTCGACGGGCATGACGTGCTTGACCAAACCGCCGAGACGCTTAACAAACAGGCTCTGGCGCTTGCATACAAGATGATACCTTGCGCTCGGCTCAAGCCCGTGTACAGATAACATATCATAGCCCTCGGAGGCGGTGCACAGCTTTTGAAAGCAGCCGACTACATGCTCTTTTCCGTCCTTTGACGAGACCTGCCAATGCAGCTTATTGGCCTTGTGCTCGTCAAAGCGATAGAATCTTCCGTATTGCAGCGTTTTGCGGTGCTTTTTGTAAAACGCTATCTGACCGCGCAGCTCCTTAAGCTCTGCCTTTGTCATATATTTGAGCTCAAGCTCGTAGCCGAGCACGCCGAAGGCCGCGACGTTAAAGCGTGTGGACAAGGGCGTATCGCGCAGTGTCTGCTGGTGCGGAGCTGCCGAAACGTGTGCGCCCATCGTCGACTGCGGATACAGATACGAAAGTCCGCCCTGGATATCCAGCCGCTCTATTGGGTCTGTATCGTCGGAGGCCCAGATCTGCGGCGAATAGCACAGCATGCCGAGATCAAAGCGGTTGCCGCCCGAGGAGCAGCTTTCTAAAAGAATGTGCGGCCGCGGCGTAAAAATGCGCCCGAGCACCTCGTAAAGTCCCATAATATAGCGGTGCGAAAACTCACCCTGATTGGAAAGCAGGGGCGAATACGCGTCGGACATGTGCCGGTTCATATCCCACTTGACATAGCTTATCCTCGCACTGTCAAGCGTTCTGCCGACGTTTTCGACGATGTAATCGCGCACCTCCTGCCGCGTAAGGTCGAGCAGCAGCTGATTTCTGCCGAAGCAGGGCTTGCCGGATGGCGGCTTTATCGCCCAGTCGGGGTGCGCGCGGTATAGCCCGGAGTCTACGTTCACGCTTTCGGGCTCGAACCACAGGCCGAATTTCATGCCGAGCTTTTCGATGCTGCCGGCAAATTCCCCGAGGCCGCCGGGCAGCTTTTTGAGATTCACGTCATAGTCGCCCAGCCCCGCCGTATCGCTGTCGCGCGCGCCGAACCAGCCGTCGTCGAGGACGAAAAGCTCGACGCCGATGCTTTTTGCTCTGCGTGCCAGTTTCAGGAGCTTTTCACGGTCAAACTTGAAAAAGCAGGCCTCCCAGTTGTTTATGAGCACCGGGCGCTCGACGTTTTTCCAAATACCTCGCACAATGTTATTGTTGACAAAGTCGTGGAAATTTGCGCTCAGGCCGTTGAAGCCGCGCTCGGAAAAGGTCATGACCGCCTCGGGCGCTTCAAAGCGCTCTCCGGGGCGCACTGTCCAGTCAAAGCAGTGCGGATTTATGCCGAGCTGGATGCGGACAAGGTCGTGGTTCGACCTTTCCGCCACACCGCAGTGGTTGCCGCTGTAGACAAGATTAAAGCCCCATGCGCGTCCGAAATCCTCTCCCGTGTTCTTTTCGGAAAGCAGAAAGCCCGGATTATGCCTGTTTGACGAAGCGCCGGTGGTCGAGGAGTTTACATATATGCCGTACTCGACGGGGCGTACATGTCTGTGCGCTTCCTTTATCCAGCCGCCGTCAAAGCTGTGCATCAAAAAGCCGCGGTCGGGCATATCGAGGCTCATGCTCATGATACGCCGCAGAGAGATATCGCCCTCGCAGTTATTTTCAATAACGCAGCGGCGGGATATGACGTTCGAGGCCGGGAACACCGTGTAGTAAAGCTCAAGTGTGACTGCCCTGTCGCGCTCGCGCATATGAATAATAAGCGTCTGCGCGGCGTTTTCATCGTCATACGCCGCCGGCAGGCTATGCATGGGGAGGCAGCCGCGCACTATTTCGTGGCTATCGTACAGAAAGTCCGAGGAAAAGCTGCCGTCGGGCATTTTTACCTCGATCGGTGTCTGCCGGTAGTCTCCCCTGCCGACGCCCGACCACTCAAGACAGAGGTTATCCAGGCAATAGCAGTCATCTGACTCATCGTACATTACGCTGCTGCCAAGCTGTATATCGTGCTTGACGCTTAAAGCCTCCGCATCGGAGGCTCTGACACGTTCACCGTAATGGACATGCTCAAGATGCCTGAATTTCGTAACGCGGAATATGTAGCTCGTACGATCGGTATCCAGCGCAAAAACGCCCTTGTCGTATGTAATGCTCACCGTATCACCCCCGATTTTTAATAATAAAACTATATCACAGATGCTCTGGCCTTACAAGTCGTTCTCCTCGCCGTCCGGCGTCCTGCGCAGGCGCGCCATGAGCCCGCGCACTATCGTTATGAGTAGCGACGTCGCCAGCACAAGCCCTATCGGCAGCACGGCCGCCAGAATTATCATTTTCATTTTATCACCGCCTCAAATTCAGTTTTTGCGGACGGAGCTCAAAAAATCCTATTAATTATTGCCATTGCACAGCATTGATGATAAAATAAACAGGATTTTTAAAAACAGAGGTATTTCAAATGCTTTCAGTCAATGATCTCTCTATAAACTTCGGCGGAAATGTTTTGTTTTCACGCGTTGATCTGCAGTTTACGCCCGGCAACTGCTACGGCATAATCGGTGCAAACGGCGCGGGCAAATCCACGTTTATAAAAATTCTCTCCGGCGAGCTCGAACCCTCGACCGGCAGCGTAACGATTGCTGCGAAAAAGCGCATGTCGGTGCTCAAGCAGAATCAGAACATGTACGACGATTATACTGTCATGGATACCGTTATCATGGGCAATCAGCGCCTTTACGACTGCGGAAGGGAAAAGGACGCGATCTATGACAAGCCCGATTTTGACGATGCCGACGGCATACGCGCAGCCGAGCTTGAGGAGGAGTTTGCCGAGCTCGGCGGCTGGGAGGCCGAATCCGACGCAAGCCGCATACTTCAGGGGCTGGGCGTTTCGCCGGACTTCCACGAGACGTTGATGCACGATATGGATCCGCGCCTCAAGGTCAAGGTGCTGCTTGCGCAGGCGCTGTTCGGCTCGCCTGATATCATCCTGCTCGACGAGCCCACGAACAACCTCGACCTGGCGAGCGTAGTCTGGCTTGAGGACTTCCTGATGGACTATGAGGGCACGGTGCTCGTCGTTTCGCATGACCGCTACTTCCTCAACAACGTCTGTACTCACATCGTCGATATCGATTACGGCAAGATAAAAATGTACGTCGGCAACTACGACTTCTGGTATGAGTCCAGCCAGCTGATGCAGAAGCTCATAAAGGATCAGAACAAGAAGGCCGAGCAGAAGATCGCCGAATTGCAGGGCTTTATCGCAAGGTTCTCGGCGAACAAGTCGAAGTCCCGCCAGGCCACCAGCCGCAGAAAGCTTTTGGACAAGCTCACCGTTGAGGAGCTGCCGGCCTCCGGCAGGCGCTATCCCTGGGTCGGCTTCAAGGCCGATCGGGAGCCGGGTAAGGACAGGCTGTTCGTCACCGAGGTCAGCAAGACCGTCGACGGCGTGAAGCTTTTAAACAATGTCAGCTTCATCGTCGGCAAGGAGGATAAGATCGCCATTCTCGGCAAAAACGAGCTTGCCGTTACGATGCTGTTCAAGATCCTCATGGGCGAGGAGGAGCCCGACTCCGGCACTGTAAAGTGGGGAGCATCGACTACTCAGGCTTACTTCCCCAAGGATCACAACTCTTATTTTGAAAACTGCGACTATGACCTCATGGACTGGATGCGGCAGTTTTCCGAGGATAAGCGCGAAAGCTATCTGCGCACCTTCCTCGGCAGAATGCTTTTCTCCGGCGACGATGTTTACAAGCCCGTAAAGGTCCTCTCCGGCGGCGAGAAGGTCAGGTGCATGATAAGCAAGATGATGCTCTCCGGTGCAAACTTCCTCGTGCTCGATCAGCCGACGAACCATCTTGACCTTGAAAGCATCGCGGCCTTGAACAACGGCCTTGAGGCGTTTAAGTACAACATCATTTTCGCCAGCCACGACCACCAGCTCACGCAGACGGTCGCAAACCGCATAATCGAGATCACCGACGACGGTGTCATCGACCGCATGTGTACCTTCGACGAGTACATGAACCTCACCGGCGGCACTATTCCCGAACGGTAAAGATAAATAAAACGATATGCACCCCGAAAGCGTCTGGCCTTCGGGGTGCATGTTATCATTTGGAGCTTTTTACTGCCGCCTTCCCGTTTTCACAGCAGGACACGCACGCGGAGCACATCGTCCATCGCACGGATGGTGTTTGCCGTGTCCTCCCAGATCTCGTCGTTAAGGTCGATGATCGTGTAGGCGTACCGGCCGCGGGGCTTGTTTATCATGTGCTCGACATTGATATTTTTCTTCGTTATCAGATCAAGGATGCGATTTATCATGCCGGGTACGTTGTGGTGGATGACGCAAAGGCGGCAGACGCCCATACGCTCGAGCTTTGCCGACGGCAGGTTCACGGAATTTGTGATATTGCCGTTTTTGAGATACTCGTAAAGCTGCTTTGCCGCCATCTCGGCGCAGCGGTCCTCGCTCTCGGGCGTGCATGCGCCCAAATGCGGCAGGGCTATGACGTTTCTGCCTCCGAGTATCTTCTCGTTGGGGAAATCGGTGACGTATTTTGCGACCTTGCCCGATTTGAGAGCTGCGAGCATCGCGTCGTCGTCAACGACCTCGGCGCGGGATTCATTAACGATCCTCACGCCGTCGCGCATGGCGGCAAAGGCCTTCGCGTCGAGCATATGGTGGGTATCCTCGTTATAGGGGATATTTATGCTTATATAGTCGCAATTGCGGAATATCTCGTTTATATCGTCGGCTCTGACAACCTCGCGTGAGAGCCTCCACGCTGCGTCGACGGACATGAACGGGTCGTAGCCTATGACGTTCATATCCATCGCAAGACATGCGTTTGCAACCAGTGCGCCCGTAGCGCCCAGACCGAGAACGCCGACGGTCTTGCCCATGAGCTCGGGGCCCGCGAAATTGGATTTACCCTTTTCCACGAGCGCCGGGATCTTATCGCCCTCATCGGCAATGCTTTTTACCCACTCAATGCTGCCGATAACGTCACGCGAGGCCATGACCATGGAGCACACGGTCTGCTCCTTGACGGCCTCCGCGTTCGCGCCGGGGCTGTTGAACACGACGACGCCCTTTTCGGCGAATTTATCTACCGGGATGTTATTATAGCCCGCTCCGGCGCGCGCTACGCCGAGAAGCTCGGGGTTGACCTCATATTCATGCATATCCGCGCTGCGGACGATTATGCCGTCGGGCGCGGTGATATTCTCGCCGACGTTGCAGCCCCTGTTCCTGAGTTTTTCAAGGCCGACGGGCGAAATATTATTTATGGTTTTTATATTAAACATTATGCTCTACCTCAAATTTTTTCATGTATTCTGCGAGCGCGCGAGCGCCCTCCACGGGCATGGCGTTATACAGCGATGCGCGTATGCCGCCCGTGAGCCTGTGACCCTTGAGATTTAATAATCCCTCGGCCGCGGCTCCCTTTACAAACTGAGCGTCGAGCTCCTCCGAGCCCGTGCGGAAGGTCACATTCATGTCGCTGCGCGAGCTGCGCTCTGCATGGGGGATATACAGCTTACTGTTGTCGAGCACGTCGTAAATCAGCTGTGCGCGCTCTTTCTTTATCTCCTGCATGGCCTTCACGCCGCCCATACCGTCGAGCCAGTCGAGCATAAGCCCCAGCATGTAAATGCACCAGCACGGCGGAGTGTTGAGCATGGAGTCTTTTTTTATAAGCGTATCATAGCTCATTACCGAGGGGCAGATATCCGCTTGACGTCCGGCAAGAGCTTTATCGACAATAACGACCGTGAGCCCGGCAGGTGCCATATTCTTCTGCGCCCCGGCATAGATGAGCCCGAAGCGGGAGACGTCCACGGGCCTTGACAGGATATCCGAGGACATGTCACAGACTATCGTTTTGCCCTTCGTATCGGGAACATGCTGCCACTCGGTGCCGTAGATGGTATTATTGGCGCAGTAGTAAAAATAGCTTGACTCATCGCTCAGGCTAAGCTGCGACGGGATATAGCTGTGCCCCCGGTCGGAGCTTGAGCAGGCAATGTGAACCTTTCCGTATTTTTCGGCCTCCTTTGCCGCGAGTGATGAGAAATTGCCCGTCACGGCATAGTCTGCGCACCTCCGCTCGCCCATCAGGTTCAACGGTATCGCCGCGAACTGAAGCGTCGCGCCGCCCTGCAAAAACAGTATCTCATGACTGTCGGGCACATTGAGCGCGGCCCTGAGCTTCTGCTTTGCTTCCGCAAAAATATCGACGAACAGTGAGCTTCGGTGACTCATCTCCATAACGGACATGCCGCTGCCCCTATAATCGCTTATCTCGCCTCCGGCTCTTTTAAGGACCGATTCCGGCATCATCGACGGCCCTGCCGAAAAATTATATACCTTTTCTCTTGACACGATGAGCACCTCACGTTCGTCAATTCATTGTTAAAATTATAGTTATATATTCGCCGCGTGTCAAATGACATTTCCGACTAAAATTCCGTCCAAAACGGAATTTATCCTGACATTATGTACTGTACCGCGCAGGCTTTTGCCCGGGGCGCGAACCTCGATATAATTGTCGCTGTGTCCCTGCCAGCACTCGCCCTCCTGCGTTTCAAACAAGACCGGCAGCGTTTTGCCGATCATGCTCTCAAGAAAGGCTCTGCGCGTTTCGGCAACGACGGCGCGCGCCTGCTTTGAGCGCTTTGCCTTGGTCGCACGGTCTATCTGTCCGTCCATTTTATCGGCCGGAGTTCCCGGTCGGCGGGAATACGGGAAGATGTGCGCATCGGCAAACCGCGCTTTTTTGAGAAAGGCAAGCGTCTCCTCCTGATGCTGCTCCGTCTCGCCGGGAAAGCCGACAATAACATCGCAGGTCATGCCGCAGTCGGGGAAATAGCGGCGCAGAAGCTGCATGGCCTCGTAAAAGCGCGCGGTATCGTACTTGCGGTTCATGGCCTTGAGCGTCGCGTCGCAGCCCGATTGCAGCGAAAGGTGAAAATGCCTGCACACGCTGCCGCAGGCGGAGAGCTTTTCGCAGAATTCCTCCGTTATGACGCTCGGCTCGATTGATCCCAGGCGCAGGCGCATGTGGGGCGCTGCCTCCGCTATGGCGCATACAACGTCGGCAAGACCGGGCTTTCCGGGAAGATCGACGCCGTAGGACGCGATCTCAATTCCGGTTATGACAAGCTCGCGGTAGCCCTTTTTATCGAGCTCGGCGGCCTGACGCACCGCGGCCTCTATCGGCAGACTGCGCACTCTTCCGCGTGTATAGGGGATTATACAGTATGAGCAGAAATTGACGCAGCCGTCCTGGATCTTCAAAAGCGCCCTTGTGTGTCCGGACACCGCTCCGGCGGGCAGCTCCTCAAAAACACGCCTGTCAAAGGGCTTATCGAGCATCCTGTCGCCCTCGCCGGTGGATACTGCCTTTTCAACGGCATCGACGAGCTTTAATCTGTCGGCCGTGCCGTAAACTATATCCGCGCCGAGCTTCTGCACGGCGTCGGGGCTCAGCTGCGAATAGCAGCCCAGCACCGCCGCGACCGCGCCGGGATTTTCCTCTTTCAGTCGATGGATGGCCTGACGCGACTTGCGCCCGGCCTCGGAGGTAACTGCGCAGGTGTTGACTATGACAGCGTCGGCGATTTCGCCCTCACGGCAGGGCTTATGTCCGCGTGAAGCGAGCAGCGCCTCTATCGCCTGCGTTTCATACTGGTTGACCTTGCAGCCGAGAGTGTATATAATGTATTTCATTGAAATCATCTCCCGAGGAGTAGGATATATGGAAATTTATCTTGATAATGCGGCAACGACACGCGTGTGCACAGAGGCCGCCGATATTGCGTATAAGGTCATGACCGACTGCTACGGAAACCCGAGCTCTACGCACACGAAGGGACGCGATGCAAAGGCATATCTCGACACTGCACGCGCTCAGATAGCCTCGGCGCTCGGCTGCTCGGCATCGGAGGTTTATTTCACCTCCTGCGGCTCGGAGAGCGACGTCTGGGCGATAACAAGAGGCGCGGAAAGCGCCGCAAGACGCGGAAGACACATCATCTCCTCCGCCGTTGAGCACGATGCGGTGCGAAAAACGCTTGAGGAGCTTGAGAGCCGCGGCTTTGAGGTGACTTATCTCTCCCCCGAAAAGGACGGCTCTGTTTCCGCGGACGCGGTAAAGGCAGCTCTGCGTGAGGATACTATCCTTGTGACGCTTATGATGGTAAACAACGAGACCGGCGGCATTACCGACATTGCGGCTATATCAAAAATGCTCAAGGGCTGCGGCTCGAAGGCGCTTTTGCATACCGACGCCGTTCAGGGCTTTATGAAGGTGCCCTTTTCCGCAAAAAAGCTCGGCGCGGACATGATAAGCATAAGCGGCCACAAGATCCACGCGCCGAAGGGCATAGGCGCATTGTATATCAAAACAGGGGTCAAAATCAAGCCCCTCATTCGCGGCGGCGCTCAGGAGGGCGGCATGCGCGCCGGCACCGAGGCTATGCCGCAGATAGCGGCCTTCGGCAAGGCTGCCGAGATTGCTTTCTCCGGCATGAAGGATAACTGTGATACAATGGCCTCTCTGCGGGCACTCGCCATGAGCACCATATGCGCCGATATTCCCGAGGCACAGATCATCGGCGGCGGCGCTCCGCATATTCTGAGCGTATCGCTCCCCGGCTGGCGCAGCGAGGTGCTCATGAATTTCCTCGAAGCCGAGGGAATATACGTTTCGCGCTCCTCGGCCTGCAAAAAAGGCGGGCGCAGTCACGTGCTCGAGGCGATGCGCCTCCCTGCACAGGTCATAGACGGCGCGATAAGGGTAAGCTTTTCGCGCTATAACACCGAGGACGATGTTCTCGCCCTGTGCTCGGCATTAAAGCGCGCTCACGATACGCTGGCACACAGATGAATCTCAAGTTTCAAGGCTGCACTTAAAGTGCAGCCTTTATTTTTGTTCTTATTTATTTTTATCCTCTTCTGTTTTTTCCGCCGGCTTTGCCCTGCGCTTCGGAACGAGCTCAAGCGTTTCGGGGTCTACGTAATCGAGGTTCATATACGCCTCGGCATTGGTCGGCAGATTGTGCTTTTTCAGCTTTCTGTTAATGATCATCTCAAGCGCGGTATAAATGATAACAAAGGCAGGAACGCCCAGCAGCATTCCCCAGAAGCCGAAAATTCCGCCGAAGATGACAATGGAAAACAGCACCCAGAAGCCGTTTATGCCGATGGAGGTGCCCAGTATTTTCGGGCCGATGACATTGCCGTCAAGCTGCTGAAGAACAAACACGAAGATGATAAACCACAGGCACATTTTCGGATCGACCAGCAGAATAAGCAGCGCCGACGGGATTGCTCCGATAAACGGCCCGAAGAAGGGGATGACGTTCGTAACGCCGACGATAACGGATATGAGCAGCGCATACGGCATCTTGAGTATCGCGCAGCCGATGTAGCACAAAACGCCGATTATTGCGCTGTCGAGAAGCTTGCCGCTTATAAAGCCCATGAAGGTCTTGTCGGCAAAGCGCAGAGACAGCAGGACTCTCTTTGCCCGCGCCGGGGAAAAGACACTGTAAAGTATCTTCCTGTAGTGCGCTATAAAGGGCTCCTTGTTATAAAGTATGTACACCGAAACGATTATTCCTATAACTACGTTATAAAGCCCCTTGAGGACATAGAATACACCGCTGGTTATGTTCGTCACGACGTTTTCCATGCTGGGCAGCAGCGTATTGGTCGCCCATTTGGTCAGCGCATCGGTCAGATTTCCGAAGATTTTCGTTGCATATTGCTCTATCTCGGGGTAGTCCTTTAGAAGATTGTCAATTGCAGAGTAGGCAGAATCAAAATACGAGGGGCTGTTTACTATGATGGCCGATATGCTGTCGTATACCTGCGGAACAATGAGATAAAACAGCGCGGCGATCAAAAGCAGCATCACTATCTCGGCGAGGATAAGCGACAGCACACGCGGAAGCTTGCTGCCCGTTTTTATGCGCGGCTTTGTCCTGTTTATCCTTGCTACGAGCGGCTTAAAGAGCTTTTTCTCGTACAGCATCATCGACGGAATGAGCAGATACGATATGACAAGCCCCCATATGAACGGGCTGAGTATGCTCATCAGCTTTCCGAGAGCGTCTATGACCGTTCCCATGTAGTCAATGCCGAAATAGAACAAAACTCCGGCCGCTATGACGGCAAAGGCCGTCACGCCCCAGCCGACATATTGGGAATATTTATGCTTTCTTTCCAATTTGCCACCTCCTGATCGGTGTTTTCGATTTTATATTACTATCTCTTTTTAATGTCGTCAACAATTTCGTTGTAAAATCGCCGTCAAGTTGTTATGTCAACCATTTGGGTGAATATTATCCTCACTCCTGTGTTGAAAACTCTGTTGAAAATGTTCAAAACCGTTGATAATCAATGCGTTTTCAAGCGCCGATGACATGCGAAGAAATTCATTTTTTGTCGAATAAGGCATAATCGCGCAACCTTGTATATCGCAGAGGCGGCAGACATATGATTTCAGAGGAGGGATGAGCTATGAAAAAACTAATTTGCGCGGCGCTGTGCCTTGTTATGCTCTCAAGCCCGGTGTACGCGATAAACACTCTCACCGATAACGACATCGAGATCTCCGCCCCGTCGGCGATACTTATGGAAAAGGTGACCGGCGAGGTCATATATGAAAAGAATTCGCACGAAAGGCTGCCTCCGGCGAGTGTGACAAAGGTGATGACGATGCTGCTGATCGTCGAGGCCATAGAGCGCGGCGATATAAGCCTTGAGGACACGGTCATTGCCTCCGAGCGTGCCGCGTCCTTCGGCGGCAGCTGCGTATATCTCGAGCAGGGCGAAAAAATGAGCGTGAGCGAGATGCTAAAATGCATCTGCGTCGTCTCGGCAAACGACTGTGCCGTTGCTATGGCGGAGCATCTTTGCGGCTCGGAGCAGGCCTTCGTGGCACGCATGAACGAAAGAGCGCACGAGCTCGGCCTGAAGGACACCAATTTCAAAAACTGCACAGGACTCTTCGAGGACGATGAGCACTGCACCAGCGCATACGATATCGCCGTCATGAGCCGCGAGCTCATACGTCACGACATGATAAAGCAGTATTCGACCATCTGGATGGACACTATCCGAAACGGCGAGTTCGGCCTTTCAAACACAAACAAGCTTGTTTACTATTACGACGGCTGCACGGGGCTTAAAACAGGCTTCACGGAAAAGGCCATGTACTGCCTTTCCGCAACCGCAGAGCGCGACGGGATCGAGTATATCGCCGTCATCATGCACGCGGACACAATAGATGCGCGAAACTCCGATGCGAAGGCGCTTTTAAACTACGGCTTTGCAAACTATCGCCTGATGCCGCTCAGAGCCCCCGACGTTCTGCCGCCGGTGCGTGTGAGCCTCGGAGAGGCCGACAGTGTGCAGCCTGTATATGACGGTCCCGAGGCTGCGCTTGTTCCCAAAAGCGGCCTCGGCGAAGTTAAATATACTGTTAAGCTGCCCGATAAGCTGACGGCGCCGATAGCAAAGGGGCAGCAGATAGGCACGCTAAGCGTCTCATCCGGTGAGCGGGAGCTGTACTGCGTTGCGCTCGTTTCCGATACGGGTGTTGCCCGTGCGGACTTCGGCTCGACGCTGCTCGAGCTCCTGAAAAGCTACGTAGGGCTGGGGTAAACGCTCCACTTAGGTGCATATTTCGCTCTTTGTGTTGTACATGGTCCCCCACTTCGACATATTGTCCTTGCTTTTTCTAAGCTCCGGTGTATAATATTAATTTATAGATTTACCACACGGAGGGCTAATTATGGTCAAGGTTGATTTATCGGGAACTTCCGCCTTCTTCGACCCTGCGGAGCTTGACTTTGCGGCCGCTGCTGCGGCGCACAGAACGCTCAGCGAAAAAAGCGGCGCGGGCAGCGAATTTACGGGCTGGCTCGAGCTTCCGCAGCGCATACGCGACGGAGAGCTCAAGGCGATACTCGCCGCGGCACAGCGCATACGCGGCCGCTCAAAGGCACTCGTGGTCATCGGCATAGGCGGCTCTTATCTCGGCGCACGCGGCGCTATAGAGCTTCTGCGCCCCATACCCGCGGAGGATGATCCTGAGATATTCTTCGTCGGCAACGGCCTTTCGCCCGACGCACTGAGCGACACTGTTGCCCGGCTCGGTGATATGGACTTCGACATAAACGTGATATCCAAATCCGGAACCACCCTTGAGCCGGCGCTGGCCTTCCGCGTTTTCAGAAAAATGCTGAAGGAAAAGTACGGCTCGGCCGCGAAAAAGCATATATTCGCAACGACCGACGCGCATCGCGGTGCGCTCAAAGCCCTGGCGGACGCCGAGGGCTGGGAGTGCTTTGTCGTTCCCGACGACGTCGGCGGCAGATACAGCGTGCTGTCGGCGGTCGGTCTGCTCCCGATGGCGGTGGCTGGCATCGACATAAAGGCTGTCATAAGCTCGGCTATTATCGCGTTCAAGGAGCTCGATCTCCGCTCGCCGGAAAATCCGGCATGGCGGTACGCCGCGGCGCGTCAATACCTGTACGGTCACGGCCGCAGCATCGAAATACTCGGCTGCTACGAGCCGTCGTTCCGCTTCATGGCCGAATGGTGGAAGCAGCTTTACGGTGAGAGCGAGGGCAAAAACGGCATAGGCATCTTCCCCGCCTCCGTTGAGTTCACCGCCGATCTGCACTCGATGGGTCAGTACATTCAGGACGGGCCGCGCACGTTGATGGAGACGATCGTGAGCTTTGAGAAGACCCGCAGCAGCGTTTCCGTTCCCTTTGAGATGGGCGATCCCGACGGACTCAATTACCTCGCCGGCAAGGATTACGCGGATATCTGCCGCACGGCCGCGGACGCCGTAAAGGCCGCGCACATATCCGGCGGCGTTCCGAACATCGGTATAAGCGTTCCCAAGCGAGACGAAGCAGGCTT
This sequence comes from uncultured Eubacteriales bacterium, assembly GCA_900545805.1. Classification (GTDB taxonomy): domain Bacteria; phylum Bacillota; class Clostridia; order Oscillospirales; family Oscillospiraceae; genus F23-B02. The sequence continues at coordinate 22,385 of URAL01000014.1, forward strand.
TGCCGAGCTTGTATGCTTTTTCGAGCTGGCATGCGCCGTCTCCGGCTACATGTCGGGCGTCAACCCCTTTGACCAGCCCGGCGTTGAGGCCTACAAAAAGAATATGTTCAGGCTGCTTGGCAAGCCGGGTACCTGAAAATAAAGCACGGGCTTTTCTGTCCGTGCTTTTGTTTATATTTTAATTCACACTTTTACTCTTGCTTTGTATACGGAAAAATGTTAATCTAAGCTCAACGAAAAACATTTAACTTATAACTGAAAAGGAGAGTGGACAAAATGGTTAAGTTGATCATGGGTCTGAAGGGCAGCGGCAAGACCAAGCGCCTGGTCGAGCTCGTCCGTGAGGCTGTCGCTATGGAGAACGGCGATGTCGTCTGCATTGAAAAGGAAAAGAAGCTTACCTTCGATATTCCCTATCAGGCCCGTCTTATCGAGGCCGGGTCTTATGATATCGGCTCTTATGAGTTTATCAAGGGCTTTATCTGCGGTCTGCATTCCGGCAACTATGACATCACCCATGTTTTTGTCGATAATTTCTACAAGATTGTAAGCAATAAGGACCCTGTCATGTTCGGCGAATTTCTCGATTGGCTTGAGAGCTTCTCCGAGAGAGAAAATATTGAATTTGTTATAAGCGTCACCATAGACCCCGATACGGTCGGCGAGGCTATCAGAAAATATATGATTTGACCAAAAAAGCGGGCAGGGCTTTACGGCTTTGCCCGTTTTTTCGTCAATATTCGCTCTTGACTTAGTTTAGAGGCTTTATTAGAATTTGACTTAGGATAAATTTTTTAATTGAGGTGTTTTATCATGATCATGGATTGCGAAAAATACGTCGGCAAATGCGTCTGCGGCAGAGACCATGAGCTTGAGACGAAAAAGGTCGTCGTCGAATACGGCGCGATAAACAATTTCGAGCAGTACATGGCCGATGTCGGTCTTGCGGGCAAAAAGCGCGCCGTTATATACGACACGGTCATCTATAAGCTCACCGAGGGCAAGCACATCGCCGCCGACCAGGAGATAGTGCTCGAGGCAAACGGCCTTCGCGCCGAGGATACCGTTATCGAGGAAATGATGAAAAAGCTCGATAAGCCCGAGGTCATCGTCGCCTACGGCGCAGGCACTATCATGGACTTCGGCCGCTACCCGGCGTACAAGCTCGGCATCCCCTTTGTCGCCGTTCCGACGCTCGCCTCCTCCGACGGCTTTACAGCGAACATCTGCTCGGCCATCCTGAACGGCCAGAAAAAATCTACCCCGATGTGCGCTCCCGTTCTGGTCGTCGCCGATCTTGACATCATAAAGGGCGCTCCCGCACGCCTCGTCGCAAGCGGCATAAACGACATTCTCTCGAAGTACATTTCTCTTCTCGACTGGAAGGTTTCGCACCTCGTCGCGGGCGAATACTACTGCCCGATGGTCGCGGACCTTGCTCAGGAGGCGCTCGATATTATGCGTAAGGCAGCCGACGAATATGTGGCCACCGGCGTTGCCGACCATGAGGCGATGACCATGGCGCAGATGAAGAGCGGCCTTACCATGCAGCTTTTAAACCACTCGCGTGCGGCGTCCGGCGCGGAGCACCTCATGGCGCACCTTGTCGAGATGCAGCCGCCGCGCTTTGAAAGCGCCGAGGGCATACACGGAGAATGCGTCGGCGTCGGCACCTTTGCCTGCATAAAGGAGTATCACCGCCTCGCCTCCCTGCCCACTCCCAAGGCAAAGCCCTTTGAGCCGCTCAGCGAGCAGTGGATAAGAGAAAAATTCGGCGACAGGCTCGCGCCGGGCATCATCAAGGAAAACGAAAACGATGTTTTGGCAACCTTCGATCCGCAGAACATCGTAGACCACTGGGACGAGATACGCGCCATGATAAACGAGCTTCCCTCCGTTGAGGAGATGGAGGCGCTCTACAAGGGCTGCAACGCAAAATATCTGCCCGAGCACATCGGCATCGACCCCGCGCTTGAGCAGGAGATGCTGCCCATCTCGGCCGCCATACGCAACAGGCTCACCCTCGTGCGCATGCTGCGCGTCCTCGACTTCGGCGAATAATCAGTACAGCACAACACAAAAAATGCACCGTCTGTTGACGGTGCATTTTTATTAATTGGGGGATGGGGAAATTCGGATCAGAATATGATCTTGAGGAGCCACCAAATAATAGTGGCCTTGCCGATGCCTTTCAGAATATCGTCTCTTCCGGGATACATCATTTCCTTGTCAATGTCATACATTCAAGCAGTTCTCCTTCCATAGTTTTATCAAGGGGGGTGTAGGCTCTTTGAGCCTGTTATCTATAAGGACGGAGAATATGTCCGGATATTTCACCTTTGCCGAACTTTTTTGTGAAAAAAATTTATTTTCGGATTTTTTGCCGTATTCGGTATCGCTCTCTCATGAATTTCTTAAATTTTTGAGTAGCTCGTAGGGCGCCGATAATTCGCCGTTTATGCCGCTGCCGAGGTGGATGTGCGGCTTGTTTTTGCCGTGCCAGTCGCTTCCTGCGGTGGGACAAAAGCCGTACTTCTTCGCGGCGGCGAGATACCCGGCGACGACCTCGGGGCCGTAGCCGGAGTAGTAGCACTCAAGCCCGGCGACGCCGCAGGCACGTGAGCGCTCCATGAGCTCGGTAAAGCGCTCGGGCGTGAGCTTATACTGCTTCGGATGTGCGATAACGGGCTTGCCTCCTGCCGAGCGGATGAGCCCGGCAGCATCCTCGACGCTTAAAAAATGGCGGCGGATATAGTACTTGCAGCCGGGGTCCAAAAATCGCTCAAACGCGTCCTGCACGCTTTCGGCAATGCCGGCCTCGACCATGCACAGCGCAAAGTGCGGCCTGCCGATAGTCGAGCCGGGGTGCCTTGCCTGGAGCTCGTCGAGATCTATCTCCAGTCCGTCACGTGCGAGCATGTCCACCATTTTTCTGTTGCGCTCGTCGCGGTCGCGCACGATCCAGTCGAGCACCGGGGGCAGCTTTTTTGAGTATATGTCGAGGTCATAGCCGAGCATGTGCACCTCCCTGCCGTACCAGCCGCAGCCGAGCTCCATACCCGCAACGACCTCAACGCCGTACTCCTGTCCTGCCCGCTGCGCCTCGGCCACGCCGTTTACGCTGTCGTGGTCTGTTATCGCAATGGCGCGCAGGCCGAGCTCATGAGCGTATCTAACCGTCTCCGCCGGCGATTCCGAGCCGTCGGAGATATTCGTATGAACATGAAGGTCAATTTCTCTCACCGCTTTATCGTCTCCATTATTTTTTCCGCTTCGTCGTAAATTTTCTCTGCGTCCTCGCCGATGAAAAACTCGCCGGCTTCGTACAGAACGCGTCCGTTTACCATCGTAAGGCGCACATTTTCCTTGCTTCCTGCATAGACGATGTTCTTCGCTATATTATTTATCGGCCGCATGTTCGGGCGCTTGAGGTCTATGACGGCGAGGTCTGCTTTTTTGCCGGCCGCAATGCCGTCGCAAGTATCAAGCCCCATAGCTCTCGCGCCGCCTACGCATGCAGCCTTTAACACCTTCGCCGCGTCCACCGCCGAGGCGTCGCCCTCGCGGTATTTTGCCAGCACGCTCACGAGATACATCTCGCGGAACATGTCCAGCGCGTTATTCGAGCCCGCGCCGTCGGTGCCGACGGCAATGGCTATGCCCTCGTCCAAAAAGCGCTTGACCGGCGCTATGCCGCTTGCAAGCTTGAGATTTGAGGCGGAATTTAGCACCGCGGTAAGACCGCGGCTTTTGAATATCGAGATATCCTCCTCGCTCATGTGCACGCAGTGGAACGCACCGCCGCCGTAGTCGTACATGCCGAGCTTATTAAAAAGCACCGTCGGCGTTACGCCGTAGCGCTCGATGCAGCCGGATACCTCCTCACGCGTCTCCGAGGAGTGGACAAACATCGGTTCTTTGTATTTCTGCACAAGGTCTGCGACAAACTGCATACGCTCAAGGCTCGTCGTGTACTCGGCGTGAAAGCCGAGGCGATATGAAATGAGCTCGTGCGTTTTGTTATAGCGCAGAAGCTTATCCTCCAGCAGCGTATAGTCGCTGTCGAAATTATTCATATCGCCGCAGAGCACCGCCCGGAAGCCGGAGTCGATGCAGGCGCGCACGAAGGCGTCGTTGTGAAAATACATGTCAAAGCAGCTTGTTATGCCGCTCGTGAGGTATTCCATAACGGCAATGCGCGTCATGATGTAAAGCCCGTCGGGACTCAGACGCGCCTCCCTCGGCCAGACCTGCTCGCCGAGCCACTTATCAAGCGGCATATCGTCTGCCAGCGAGCGCAGAAAGGTCATTCCCGAGTGCGTGTGCGCGTTCTTGAAGCCCGGAATGAGCAGGTCGCCGCCAAGGTCTATCTGCCGCTCGAACTCCGGCAAGCTATCGGGCATCACACCGACATAGCATATCTTATCGCCGTCCGTCCACACCTCGCGCTCAATTATCTCGGCCTCCGGCGCAAAGGTGAGCACGCGGCCGTTATAAAAACGTATCATTCGTTTATCCTCGTTTATTCCCAGAAATTTTTGCCGCCGAGCCTGTGCACGAGCCTTGCGCGCATTTCCAGCATGGCGGTGTAGGTCGGCAGGATGAATACGGGGTCTTCCTCATCCAGCAGGGACTCTATAAGTTTATCATAGTTTTTGTACGATTGACAGGGGATATTTTCGCGCTCAAGCCGTTTTTTCGCACTCTCGGCGCGGTCGCCGCAGACGCAGGCGCGCTTTACTCCGCCGCGCCTGGCAAGCATACCGAAGTCGGCCTCGTCGAGCCAGGATATGTCCGTTCCGTCGGCTGTGCGGTCGTTGACCGCAAGCACCAGCGTTTTATCTCCCTTTTCGCGGCAGACCTCTGCTATCGTCTGATTGGCGGCGGCGGTGTTTTTTATGAGTATCATCTTAGCACCGCGCTTTCCCAGGGGAAAGCGCTCCATCCTGCCGAAGCCGCAGTCGAAGCCGTGCGCTGCATCGGCGGCAGCGGAAAGAGCCGCGCCGTCCGTCACCGCGGCAGCAGCGGCGCCGGCCGCGTTATAGATGTTATAAAGCCCCGTCAGTGCTGGGGCGCAGAGCGTTTTTTCCTCCCCTGTGCAAAGCACAAAGCTGCCGTCAGGCAGAACGGATTCCGCGCAGAACGCGGGGCGCTTTCGCGCAAAGCCGCATTTGCAGGAGTATTCGCCGAGATTTGCGTAGCTGAAGCCCTTATAGCTCAGCCTCCGGCCGCAGACGGGGCACGAATCGTCCTCGCCGCTGCCGACGGTGCTCCTTTTGTGCTCGGAAAGACCGTAATACACAATTGGGTTTTTGCACAGGCGCGCAATGCTAGCGGCCATGGGGCAGTCGGCGTTTATTACCGCCGTCGTCTCCGGAGCTGCACACAGTCCCTCGGCGATGCAGTCACGCGCTCTCGTTACCGTGCCGTAGCGGTCGAGCTGATCACGGAAAAGGTTAGTCACGAGCAGTACACGCGGCTTTATTCTGCCGAGAACAAGCCTGCATGCGGCCTCGTCGCACTCGATAACGGCGCTTTCGCATTTAGCGCCGCCGAAAAGCCGGAGATTTAAAATGAGCGCCGCCGTAATGCCCGGCATAAGGTTTGCGCCGGAGCGGTTGGCGCATACGCGCCTTCCTTCGTTTTGCAGGGCGCGCTCAATGATGCGCGAGGAGGTGGTTTTGCCGTTTGTCCCCGTAACGGCGATGATATTGACATTTTTCGCGGCATACCCGAGAACCTCGGGGCATATCTTCAGTGCCAGAGCTCCAGGGAGCGAGGTCGCGCCGTAATTAAACAGCCGCAACAAGCAGTGCGTGGCCTTACAGACCACGCACGCAAAAAATATCATGAGCTTTTTCAATTATTCGACAGTCACCGACTTTGCAAGATTTCTGGGCTTATCGATATCGCAGCCGCGCAGCAGCGCAACATAGTACGCGAAAAGCTGAAGCGGCACAACGCCCAGAGAAGGCTGAAGTATCGTGTGTGTCTCGGGAACGGACATGACGTTCTCCACGGTCTTTTTCATTTCAGCAACATTGTTCTCGGTCGTAAGCGCGAGCACATCCGCGCCGCGCGCCTGTACCTCGACGACGTTGCTCATGGCCTTATCGAAAAGCGGCTCGTATGTACCGAGGGCTATGACAAGCGTTCCGTCCTCGATAAGCGAAATGGTTCCGTGCTTGAGCTCGCCCGATGCGTATGCCTCGGAGTGGATGTAGGATATTTCCTTGAGCTTTAACGAGCCCTCAAGTCCCATTGCATAGTCGAGATTGCGGCCGATGAAGAACACGGAATTGTGGTTGAAGTAGTTCGAGGCGAAATGCTTGATATCCTCAATGTCCTCAAGCATCTGCTCCATCTTGCCGGGCAGACGCAGAAGCTCCTCGATTATCTCGTCGTACTGAGCCTTGCTCACCGTACCGAGAGCGTCGGCAAAGTAAAGGCCGAGCATATCCAGCAAAACGAGCTGCGTGCTGTACGCCTTCGTCGTCGCGACGGCGATCTCGGGTCCGGCCCAGGTGTAGAGCACATCATCCGACTCTCTGGCGATGGAGCTTCCGACGACGTTCACTATCGAAAGAATGTGCGCGCCTCTTGCCTTTGCCTCGCGCAGTGCCGCCATCGTGTCGAGCGTTTCTCCCGACTGGCTGATGACGATGACCAGGGTCTTATCGTCCACAAGCGGATCGCAGTAACGGAATTCCGACGCAAGGCAGACCTCGACGGGCTTGCGCATGAGCCGCTCGAGATTATACTTGCCTACCACACCAACATGATATGACGAGCCGCAGGCAATTATGAATATGCGGCTTACGTCCTTTATCTGCTCGGCGGTGAATTTGAGATCCTCGAACACGATGCGGTTATCGTGTATGCGGCTGAACGCGGTTTTGCGTATAGCCTCGGGCTGCTCCATTATCTCCTTGAGCATGAAATGGGCATAGCCGCCCTTTTCCGCGGCGGAGATATCCCAGTCAACGGTGTGATGCTCCTTTTCGATAGGCTGCTCCATGGCGTTATAAAACTGCACTCTGTCGGCGGAGATGACCGCAACCTCTCCGTCCTCCATATACGACACATCGCGTGTATGCCTGATTATTGCCGTCACATCGCTGGCAATGAAATTGCAGCCCTCGCCGTAGCCGATGAGAAGCGGTGCATCCTTGCGTGCGGCGATGAAATGCTCCGGCTCGTCTATGCACAGTATGCCCAGCGCATACGCGCCCTCGATGCGGCGCAGAACGCGGAACACGGCCTCGAGCGCATTGCCGCATTCGGCATAGTAAAAAGCGATAAGCTGTGTCACGACCTCGGTATCGGTCTCGGATCTGAACGTATAGCCCTGTGAAAGAAGAAAATCACGCAGCTCGACGTAATTTTCGATTATGCCGTTATGGACTACGGCGATCTTACCGTCTCCGCTCAGATGCGGGTGGGCATTACTGTCGTTGGGCTCGCCGTGCGTCGCCCAGCGGGTGTGCCCGATGCCGACGGTACCCTCAATGCTCTTTCCGCCCCGGATCATATCCCGCAGCACCTGAAGGCGTCCCTTGGATTTTTTAACTCTGAGCTTTTTGTCATCGGATATAACGGCGATACCGGCCGAGTCATAGCCGCGGTATTCCAGTCTCTCAAGTCCGTCAAGCAGTATGGGTACTGCCTGCTCTCTTCCTGCGAAGCCAACTATTCCGCACATAATAATGATTCCTTTCGGATTATATACTTGGTTATATTGATTTGCATTATACCATTTTATGCTCCGCTTTGCAATAAAGCAAAGCCGCCGGACATACCCGGCGGTCTGTTTATTTTGTAAACTTTTAAAAAACGAACTGCACGAGCAGCATGTACGCGACCGTGCCGCCGCCGACCGACAGCAGCAGATTTTCCTTCCATTCGTAGCTCAAAACGACGAAAAGCGCCGCTATGAGTTCTGGAAGTCCGTGCGAGCCGGTGAATATCGGCGTGCTTTTAAAGCAGTAGACGACCAGCAGGCCCATGAGTGCCGGAGGCAGAACGCGGCCGAGATATTTGACAAACCGAGGAGTTTCCTTCCTTCCCGAAAAGGCCAGAAACGGCAGCCAGCGCGAGATCTGCGTTCCGACGGTTATGGCGAGGATGATGATAAGGGTTTGAATAACGGTAAGTTTCACAGCTTATTCCTCCCCAGCCAAAAGATAAGGAGCATACCGATGAGCGCCGGAATGAGAAACATATCCGGTCCGAAGGCAATGCGCGCAAGAATCGTCACGACAACTCCGATGATGCATGCAGGGCGCTTGTTCTTATCCTTCCACTGCTGGAGGAAGAATACGATAAACAGCGCATTGAGTGCAAAGTCCAGCCCCGTGGTGTCAAAGGTGATGATCCTTCCGAGCAGACCGCCGACGGCGGTCAGTCCTGCCCAGTAAAGCCACAAAAGCAGAGTTTGGCCAAAGTAAAAATACCGCCGCTCCATTCCCTCGGGCGCGTCCGTCGATACGGCCAGCGAAAACGGCTCGTCTGCCAGCGCGTAGATGAGAAAGGGCTTGAACGGCTGCGTATCCTTATATTTTTCAAGCAGCGCAAGGCCGTAAAACGTGTGCCGGAAATTGACGAAATAGCTCATTATGAGCATCTGCACGGGGTCGAAGCCGGCGGCCATCATCGGCACCGCCGCTATCTGCATGCCCCCGCAGAAGCATATGAGCGAAAACAGCATCGTCCACAGCGGCCCGTAGCCGAGCCCCTCCATCAGAACGCCGTAGGTCAGCGCGACGAATATCCAGCCGAAAAAAATCGGCACGGTGGACGGGAACGCGGCCTTTATGCCGCGAAGGACTTCTTTTATCTCTACTTTTCTTTTCATTATTGCATTTTCATTATTGCATTAAAAAAAGCGCAGCCGAACGACTGCGCCGTGCTTTCTTGAATTTGCGCGCTGTCAGATAAGGTTCAGCACGAGGGTGAGGACGACGAAAACTATCGCAAACCACTTGGTGGCCTTTGCAAGCTTTGCGTCGAGTGACTTTGCCTTGCCCTTGCTCAGGAAGGTCTCCGCGCCGCCGGCGATAGCGCCGGAAAGACCTGCGCTCTTGCCGCTCTGAAGAAGAACGACAACCGTTACCGCGAGGCCGGACAGAAGCTGAAGGATGGTGAGAATAAGTTTAAGAGCGTTCATTTATATTCGATCCTTTCGATTTTGACATATTAGCCTATCTACTATACCACAAGAGATTTCGGAATACAAGAAAAATTTACACTATTTTTTTACCAGACCTGCCACCTGAGAAGGAATACGGTAAAATACGCGATAAAGAATAGTACGCTGAGTGCAATGAGTATCCGCTCCGTGCGTTTTTTCGGGCTCAAAGCCGCAAGTGCTATCGGCAGCGATATCATTGCCGCAAGATAGCGCGGTGCGCTCAGAAGCCAGGTAGCTCCCATGGTAACGATATAATAGGCGATGAAATACGCCGTATACGACGCGCGTATTTTTCGCACGGCGAGGAGCATGGTGACAAGCGCAAGCAGCTGCGCAAGCAGGTTCGGCAGCCACAGTCCGAAGAAGAGGGCCGGGTTATCCCCCGCCGTCGAGACTGCGTTTTCGCTCTGATAGGCGGCGGTATTAAAAAACCAGCCGAGCTGCTGATGCCAGTGGACGCTCTGATATTCCATGAACTTAAAAGCATCGCCCGAAACCGTGTAGTTTACAAGGCAGTAGGCCGCAAAGCCGAGCGGCACGATGACAAGCGACAGATATTCACGCGGCTTTGCGCGTTTATGGACAAGCTCAAGGAGTATCGGCACGATGAGGATCAGCCCCGGCGAGCGCGTGAACGCGGCGTATGCGCCGATAAGGCTGCCGGTTATGAGCTTGCCGCGGCGCAGAAGATATAGGCATGAAACCGTGCACAGTACAAAAAGGCTCTCGCTCATGGGCGCGGCGAAGAAAAACGCCGCCGGGCTGAGGGCGAAAAGCTTCACCGCTCTTTTTGCCGCGGCGCTGTCCTCATCGAGGCTCACAAGCTTATAGAGCATAACGCCGGAGCCGGCAAAGCACAGCGCCGAGACGAAAAGTCCGGCGGCGAGCTCATTGCCGATAATATACGCGAAAAGGCGCACAATGACCGGGTAGCCGGGCAGGAATACGAGCTGCACCAGCCTGTCCCACTCACCGTCGGACAGATACCAGTCGCGTGCGATGTCCATATAATGCCGGCTGTCGGTGCACAGCCAGAAGCGGATATACCCGCCCGCGCTCTCGTCATAGCCGAGCAGTCTGCGCAGCACAAAGCCGAGGGCAAGCATAAGGACGTCCCAGATTATGATGAGCGCGAAAATGCGTGCGCACTCTCCACCGTCGGTCTCACCGAGCATCTCGGGTTCGTTTTTTCGCCAAAAGGCACACCATCGGGGCACAAGCAGCAGGCAGAGGGCGAGCATCAAGGCGGTGCTGAGCCCCGCCGCGGCATAACCCGCAGCGCTGTAGCTGCTTACGGCGCACCATAGGGTAAACACCGCGCACAGCGCCGCAGTACCGAGAACGGATATTAACTTTTCGGGCAGCTTATCGTTCAACATACGCTTATATTATCACAGCAGAGGCGCAAAATGAAGTCTTAATTGACTTGGCGCACGGCGAGTGCTAATATTCTTACATTAATATTAAAGAAGGATCCTCATGAAAAACGACAAAACATTTCTCGGCACGGAGCCCGTAAAAAAGCTTCTGCCGAGACTTGCCATACCGACGGTCATAGCGCAGCTTGTGAATATGCTGTATAACATCGTTGACCGCATTTATATCGGGCACATTCCCGAGGCCGGCAGTCTCGCGCTGACGGGACTGGGCGTCTGCATGCCGCTGATACTCATAGTTTCCGCCTTTTCGTCCTTCGTTGCGGCAGGAGGCGCTCCGCGTGCGTCGATATTTATGGGACGCGGCGATCACGACTCGGCAGAAAAAACTCTCGGCGGCTGTCTGACTATGCAGATAATAATTTCGCTCATCCTCACCGCTGTCATGCTCATATGGAATGAGGAGCTGCTCTACGTTTTCGGTGCGAGCGAAAACACGATCTCATACGCCGCCGGCTATATGAGCATATACGCCCTCGGCACGATCTTCGTACAGATAACGCTGGGTCTGAACGCCTTCATAACCGCGCAGGGCTTTGCCAAAACGGGCATGTACACAGTACTCATAGGCGCGGTATTGAACATCGTGCTCGACCCCCTGTTCATCTTCGCACTCAACATGGGCGTCAGGGGTGCGGCCGTTGCGACGGTAATATCACAGGCAGTATCCTGTGTATGGGTTCTGGCGTTCCTTCGCGGCAAAAAGACCGTACTGAGGCTCAAAAAGGACGCTCTGCTGACCGGTCTGAAGCTCATGCCGCCGTGCATCGCGCTCGGCCTTTCGGTGTTCGTGATGCAGGCCAGCGAAAGCATAATTTCGATGTGCTTCAACACCTCGCTGCTGCGCTACGGCGGCGATATCGCAGTCGGTGCAATGACGATACTTTCAAGCGTCATGCAGTTTGCTATGCTGCCTCTTCAGGGCATCGCGCAGGGCGCACAGCCCATAACGAGCTACAACTTCGGCGCAAAAAACACCGCACGCGTGCGCGAGAGCTTCCGCCTGCTGCTGAAGGTATGCGTCATATACTCCGTCACGCTCTGGGCGCTGGTCATGCTGTTTCCGCAGATATTTGCCGGCATGTTCGCCTCGGATCCGCAGCTTGTCGGGTTTGCCGCAAGAGCGCTGCGCATCTACTGCGGCGCGATGTTCATTTTCGGAATCCAGATAGCGTGTCAGATGACCTTCGTCTCGATAGGCTACGCGCTGTGCTCTGTAATCGTCGCTGTCATGCGCAAATTCGTGCTGCTGCTGCCGCTTATCTACATCATGCCGCAGCTGCTTGCCGACAAGGTCAGCGCCGTTTACGCCGCCGAGCCGGTCGCGGACTCCCTGGCCGTTCTCTTCACCATCGTCATATTCGCCGTGAATTTCAAAAAGGCCATGTGCAGGCTTGAGGAAAAATAAATACCGGCCTTGATTAAAAATCAGCAGATGATGCGTCATCTGCTGATTTTTCTTATCTTATGAAGTTTGTCTTTACGTGTTCTTCCGTTTCGGGAAGGCCGAAGGCTTCCTTGCCGAGGGCGATGCTCTTCATGAGGAAGGTCATGTTCCGCGCGAGGGTGCGCATGGTCTGCTTTCCTTCCGCGTCAAGCTCTGCCTCGCCCTTTGCCGCACCGTGGATGCTGTTCCAATACTGGCTCGACGCAATGGGCATGCCGGAAATGGTGAAGTATTTGTTCAGCTCGTCGAAGGTCGCCGAGCAGCCGCCGCGGCGTGCGCACACGACGCTTGCGCCGACCTTCATGGTCTTGTCAAAGCCCGTGCTGTAAAACAGCCTGTCCAGGCAGGCGACGAGCGTCGCGTTCGCGCTTGCAAAGTACACGGGACTTGCAACGACAAGGCCGTCGGCGGCCTCGAACTTAGGCGCGAGGGTGTTGACGACATCGTCGAATACGCACCTGTCGTGTTCATAGCAATAGCCGCAGGATGCGCAGCCGCGCACGGGCTCTGCACCTATCTGCACGATCTCGGTTTCTACACCCTGTTCGTTAAATACCGTCTCCATCTCACGCAGCGCAACGGACGTGTTTCCCCCTACGCGCGGTGAACCGTTTATAATAAGAACCTTGAGTTGTTTGTTCATACCTGTACCTCCTGAAACATCTTCATTTCTCGACACTGATTTTCGATATCCAGCCCAAATATTCTTCCCCGTCGACGGCACCGTATTTCACCCGATACCACCGCGGTATGTCGTCAATGATCTCAAGTGTGCTGTCATAAGGGATATGAATTATTATTCTGCTGCTCGAATCGGCTTCTTCGCGCAAATAAGATATATCACGGATCGTGTAGCATATCCGTTCGGCTTGCCCGATCACCGCCTGTATTTCCGAAACGGCATTGCTGTAATAGTCGACTATCTCCGGCGTTTGCGGCAGGAAAAAAAGCAATTTCAAGATCAGGATCAAGAGCCAGAAGCGTTTCTTCAGATCCTCCGTTTTTTCTCGGACAGACACTTTTTCATTTTTTGCACTGTCTATTTGAGCTGCGACCTCGGCTGCCAGATCCTCAGCCTTATACCGCTCGCCGCCGCAAATGATACCGCCGTCATCGGAAAAGTCCACGTCGGCAATGTCAAATTCCTCTGCCAGTTCAAACACAGCCTGATCAAGCGTGGGAATATTGTTTAGGACATTCTCCATCTGCGCCACCAGAGCCGCATTTTCATACGCCTCCAGCATTTTCGACGATTTAAGCAATGCCTCGGCCGAATCAAAAACCATGCTTTGATTTACGGCCTCGAGATGCCGATACGCCGACTCAAACGCGGGAGAGCTCTGAAGTCTCATCACCGCGTCAAGCTGCTGCCGCATTATTTCATATTGCTCGATCTGTGCGGTAATGGCCGCCGGGGTAAAAATACGACTGATGCGATCCATATAAGCAGCCTGCCGCAAAACGGATTCCGGTATCGAATTCAATATTCCTTCCGTTTTCCGAAGCGGCTCAAGCGCTTTCTCAATTTTGGCCAGTATTTCAAAATTTCCATCGGCAAAGTCAATAGTTTTCATATTCTACCCCAATCGTTCCGTGAAAAAGCTTCCTTTTGTTCTTACATTATTTTTCCCTCTCCAGCAGTGCAACCGTCTCAACAGATGGCAAGAAAACAGCATTGAGATCTGAACTTATCTTGTTTTCCCAAAAACCAAT
>URAL01000015.1 GCA_900545805.1 uncultured Eubacteriales bacterium
CGTCCGTCAGGCGAAGGGCAAAGCTCATGTATTCAAGCTCGTTAAACTCCGCGGCGATGCCGCACAGCATTTTTTCGATATCGGGGAAGCTCTCTATTCTGCCGCCTGCGTAATTGCCGTCCTCATCGACGGCGGACAGCTCGCGGTTCTGCGTGTACCAGTTTTTCGCGCAGCCTTTCTGCGCCTCGGTCAGAACGGAAAACAGCAGCTCAGGCCCGTCGCCGCGGTTTAAGAACGCAAGGTGCAGCGTGGGGGCAAAATCCGTTTTCACAAGCTCCGTTATTATCGTTCCGGAGGGGAGCTTTTCGAGCTTTTCGCGCATTCCGATCTCATCGAGCGGCTTTTCGTCGAAGAAAAAGCTCTCGCCGTCAAAGCGGCAGATATGCTCCAGTGTTTTTACGGAGTTTGACGCACGCCGCACGAGCACATTCCCTTTTTTGCGTATGAGCGAGACTATGCCGTCCATGCTCTGCGCAAGCCCGGGTCTGAGCGGCAGTATAAGCTGCCCGCCGTCGCGTGTTAATAGAATGTAGTACTGCTCGGGCAGAAGCTCGGGGTGCTTATCGAGCGCATACGAGGTCGACAGCACATCGCCGAACAGCTTGTCAAACTTCGCGTCAAACGGCAGAAGCGAAAAAATATCCTTGTCGCTCATGCCGATGTTGTTTTTGCGCTTGTATTTTTTTATGCTCTCAAGATAAAACCACTCGTCGGCCGTCGCAAAGGTAAAGCCCCGAAACAGCAGAGCAGAGCTTTTTATCAGTTTTGAAGTCGTCATGTCGAAACTCCGCAGTCTGTAGATAAATAATTGTATATACTATATATCACATATCGGAATTTTACGCAACTTGATAATTTAGGGGGCAACGGCTTGAATTAAGTCGAAGCTTGTACTATAATAATAAAGTTATTATTATGGGTAACTATGCGGATTTTGATCCGCAGGAAAGAGAGCGGCAAATGGGAGTAATAAGCAGGATAAAGAGAGAGCTCTTTATCCGCCCCTGGCTTAAAAAAGGCTATTCGAGGCGTCTGGCAAATTCGTATTACAAAAAAGCGCAAAGAGATCTTGAGACGGGTAACGGCGTGTCGAAGGCGGATAAAAAATGGGCGCACGAGCTCGGCTATATGTCCGAGAGCATCGCAAAGTACGATCTTAAAAATAAGCCGGACAGCAAATTTATAAGCGATGTAGATTACCTGTACTTAAAGCCGTTTAACAACAGCTTTACAAAATGGGTCGGCGATCTCGTGACGGAAAACAGAGTGCTCACAGGCAGGCGAGGGCATCTGCCGGTGCTGTACTATAACATCATAGAGCGTGAGGATGAGAAGGTCTTTCTTCCGATCGACACCGTCGGGCGCGAGTACGGCGAAAACTACGACGACTTCATAAGGCTTTTAAACGAGCGCGGCGAGCTCGTCATCCGCCCCGACCGCGCCTCGGCTCACCGCTGTGCGTATCTTATCAGGCGCACCGGCGAGGATCGCTACGAGCTGTGCGAGGACAAGGTCTGCAAGGCGCGCATGAGCATCTACGGCAACGACTACGATCAGGCGTATCTTCTGAGAGAGTACCCCGACGAGCTGCCCGAGGGCTTTGAGAAAAATCCCTGCAAGCGCGATCATTACGATAAAAAGAGCCTTTTTGAGCTTATTTCGACGTTCAAATACGGCTATGTCATAGCAGAACCGTATAAAATGAGCGATGCCAAGCCCGGCATACTGAGGATATACATCGCAAACGAAAAGCTTAAAGAGACAAGGCTTCTCGATTATTACTACACCGACCTTGACGGCGGCGCGGCGCGCTGCCGAGCGGTGACACCCTCGGGAGAGCTCGACGGCGAAAGGATAGGCTGCTGGGACGAGCTTATAAATACCGTCACGGATATCGCGGGCTATATAAGTGAGATCGAATATTTCACCGCGAGCATCATATTCACCGACGACGGCTTTGTCATAGATTCCATCGACACGAATCCCGATCTGCCGCCTGTCGCGCACAGCGACGAGCTCAACGACTACCTCATGACGAGGCTTCGCGAAAAGCGCGAGACCGTCGTCGTCACGCGTGAAAAATGGTGGACGGCGTTTAAATACAAGCGCTTTAAGCGCTTTGTCAAGCACTTTTGCCGTCCGGGCATAAGACCCTATATGCAGAAGCTCTGGATGAGCTCGGTGTGGGATGATCTGCGGCACAATAAGGGTACGACGCTGTCTCAAAAGCTATGGTGCTATAAGCGCGGCTTTTTGTCGTTTCGGATAAAGCAGTACGGGCTTACGAAGGATAACTACAAGGACTTTCTGTCCGACTATCAGTACCACTGGCTCAACCGCATAAACAACAGCTATCAGATATGGATAAACGACAAGACCACGACGCGCTATGTCTTTGAGCCGTACAAGCAGTATCTTGCGAAATACTACTACGACATAATAAAAATGGAGGGGCAGACCTGCATAAAGGCGCTTCAGGATATCCCCGAGGGCTTTGACGCATCATTTGACGGAATCTTCGCTCTGCTGCGGCAGGAAAAGCTCCTTGCGCTCAAGCCCTCCTCCGGCACTCACGGCGACGGCTTTTACCGCATGGAGTACGCGGACGGCAAGTACCTCATAAACGGCACAGAGATGACAGAGGACGGGATACGGCAGATGATAGAGGGCTTTAAGTCCATTTACGTCATAACAGAGTATCTTTTCATGCACAAGGACCTTAAAAAGATATATCCGTACTCTGTAAACACCATCCGTGTAGCGGTCGTCAACCAGTCGGCCTACGAGCCGAAGATCATGCAGACGTATATGCGCATAGGCTCCTCCTCGACGGGCTTTACCGACAACGTCGGCTATGGCGGCATCTGCGCGAAGATAGACATCCCGACGGGGCGCTACTACTGCGCCGAGAAGATCATCGATCATAAGTTCACGCCCTGCCCCGTGCATCCGGACACCGGTGTTCGGATAGAGGGCATCGTTCCCAACTGGGAGCTGATGAAAAAGGGCATAACGGATATCTGCCGCTTCATGCCGGAGCTTGAGTATCTCGGCTTTGACATCGCCATCACCGACGACGGCTTTAAGATAATCGAGATAAACATACATCAGGATCTGCACAAGGTCGCCGAGCACTCGGAGGAGTTCAAGGCCTTTTTCCGCGCAAAGCTCGCGCTCAAGGCAAAGCAATACGAGCTTAAAAAATACTGAGACAGGAGAGACAATATGAAAACTATCGGTTTCCTTATAAGCCACAAAAACGGCGAAGGCCGCCGCGCCCTTCTGCCCGAGCACATAGGCAGGATAAAAAACACGGATAAAATGTATTTTGAGACAGGCTACGGCCTTGCCGTCGGCGTTACGGACGATGAGTACGCCGCCTGCGGCTGCCACATCGTCTCACGCGAGGAGGCGTTAAGCTGCGATATCATAACCGACGTCAAGCTCGGCGATGCGGACTACCTCGACGAGATAAAGAGCAGCAAGATAATGTTCGGCTGGGCGCACACGGTGCAGAATATCGACTTCACGAGCGACATGCTCCGCAAAAAGCATACCGTCGTCGCATGGGAGGAGATATTCGAGCACGGCCGCTATATATTCTACCGCAACCGCGAGGTCGCCGGTGAGGCTGCCGTCATGCAGGCGTTCCGCTACTGCGGCAAGATGCCCTATGACACGCGTGTCGCCATACTCGGCAACGGGCAGACCGCCAAGGGCGCGATGCGCATCCTGCACGGTCTCGGCGCAAGGGTCGATGTTTACAGCCACAAGCTCGAAAAGCTGTTCCGGCAGAACATGTTCGACTATGACGTGCTTATAAACTGCGTCATGTGGGATACGACGCGCACCGACAGGATAATCTATAAGGAAGACCTCAAGAAAATGAAGCCGGGCACGCTCATAATCGACGTAAGCTGCGATCCGCATCTTGAGATCGA
Organism: uncultured Eubacteriales bacterium; assembly: GCA_900545805.1. Taxonomy (GTDB): domain Bacteria; phylum Bacillota; class Clostridia; order Oscillospirales; family Oscillospiraceae; genus F23-B02. The sequence continues at coordinate 3,942 of URAL01000015.1, forward strand.
GACCTCGCACCCGACGACGATAGACGATCCCGTGTACGTCGTCGACGGCGTTGTGCACTACGCTGTGGACAACACCCCCGCCATGTACCCCATAACCGTGACGAAGGTGCTCAGCGAGGGCATTTCAAATTACATCGACATTATCATTGAAAAGGACTTTGACGAATACCCCGAATCGCTCAAAAAGGCGACCGTCATCAAAAACGGGCACATTCTTGACGAGCGCATAGCACAGTTCCGAAAAGCCCACGGAGTTTTTTGTGAGTAAAAATGACTGACGGATACGGCAGAAAAATCGAATATCTGCGCATGTCGGTGACTGACGCCTGCAACCTCAAATGCGTCTACTGCATGCCGCCGGACGGGATGAAGGAATGTCCCTGCCGTCAGGCGATGAGCGCGGACGAGTTTGTCGAGATCGCGCGTGCGGCGGCCGGGCTCGGTATGAAAAAGCTGCGCATAACGGGCGGCGAGCCGCTGGTCAGAGACGATATTGTGCCCCTTGTGCGCAGGCTCGGGGAAATACCCGGCATCGAGGATATGAGCCTTACAACCAACGCCACGCTCCTTGCGCCGATGGCACGGGAGCTGTATGAGGCCGGGATACACAGGATAAACATAAGCCTCGATACGCTCAATGCCGAAAAGTACGAAAAAATAACGCGGGGCGGCCGTCTTGCCGACGCGCTCGACGGCATTCGTGCGGCCCTTGAAGCCGGGATGAGCCCCGTGAAGCTCAACACCGTGCTCATAGGCGGCTTTAACGACGATGAGATCGAAGCTCTTGCGGCGCTGACAATGAGATGCCCCGTGCAGCTTAGATTTATAGAGCTCATGCCCATAGGAGATACTAAGGGTGAATTTTCGGCCGACGCGTATCTGCCGGTCGGCACGGTTCTGGACAGACTTCCGCAGCTTGAGCCGGCGCCGGGTGAAAGGCATGCCGTTGCGCGGCTGTATAAGCTGCCGGATGCCGAGGGCAAGATCGGGCTGATAAGCCCCCTGAGCAATCATTTCTGCGCCGAGTGCAACCGTCTGCGCCTGACGGCCGACGGCTGCTTAAAGCCCTGCCTGCATTCCGCCGAGGAGATACCCGTGCGAGGTCTGCACGGCAAAGAGCTCAGGGATGCAATACTTACCGCTGTGTCGCACAAGCCGGAAAAGCACGTCGCGCTTTCGGCGACCGAGCGCAGCGAGGCAAAACGAAGCATGTATCGTATAGGAGGCTGAAATATGGCTGAGATAGCTGCAATTTGCATAAGCGACGTCCGCGGGATACAAAAGCACGAGATCCCCGAGGCGTTTTTGAAAAAGGACTGGGGCATCGAGGGCGACGCCCACGCGGGCAACTGGCACAGGCAGGTGAGCCTGCTGTCGGCAGAAAGCGTTAAAAAGCTTCAGGAGAAGCTGAGCTTTGAGCTTGCGCACGGCGCGTTTGCCGAGAATATACTTGTCAAGGGCATGTCGGTGCACACGCTGCCGGTGGGAACGCGCCTGCGCATAGGCGAGGCTCTGTGCGAGGTCACGCAGATCGGCAAGGAGTGCCACAACGACTGCGCCATACGCAAGGCCGCCGGTGACTGCGTCATGCCGCGCGAGGGCATCTTCGTAAGAGTGCTTGAATCCGGCGCGGTAAAGACCGGCGATAAAATTGAAATTGTTGAATAAATCAAGCAGCCTCCAAGGGTCAACGACCCTTGGAGGCTGCTTCGGCGTATCAAAAAAGTCACAGACTTTTTTGCACGCCGAAAAAGCGCCGCATTTTTTGTGAAGCTTACGCTTCACGAAAAATCTCGCTGCGCTCGTCAAAAAGTCCGTACCGGACATTTTTGATGGCTATAATCTGATTTCGAGCGGGGCCTTGCCCCCTCAATCTCCCCCGCTGCGCGGTCGTATTTACTCAGCAGCATAGGTTTTTTGACAGTCAAGCAGCCTCCAAGGGTCAACGACCCTTGGAGGCTGCTCTTTAAATGGTGTATATTGTGGGCTGTGTTTGATGGGTCCGGCTATATCTCGGCCAGACGATGCTGCGCCTGGCGGAATTTGAGCGGCGTGCATTTATATTCCGAGCGGAAGCACTTGGTGTAGTAGCTGCTGCTGCAAAAGCCGACGTTCTGCGCTATCTGCGAGATGCTCTTATCCGTTTCGGACAGATAGTACACGCTGCGCGTCAGGCGGTAGTGGACGAGGTACTGAAACGGTGTCGTGCCGTACAAACGCTTGAATATGCGGCAGCACTCGCCGCGGCTTATGTGCGCCGAGGCCGCGATATCCTCAAGAGTTATCTTCTCGGCGTAGTTTTCCTGTATGAATCTGCGCAGAATATCTATGCGAACCTTTTCCGTGTGCGAAACGCTGCGGTTATCGCCGAGATCGGGCACACAGTTTTCGTACAGCGTGAGCCATATCTCCGACACCAGTATCTTCAGCCGCAGCTCGTACCCCGGCATTTTTGCAGAATACGCTGACTGCATACTGCGCAGGGCATCGCATATGTCATTTGCCCAGCCGCTGCCGCGCAGGGGGATATGCTCAAAATTGCGCGCCTTGAGTATAGGGTCTACATAGCGCGCGATAAGCCGCGCATCGTCGGCGCCGGCGATGCAGTCGGTGCTGAAGCTCACGCAGATGAAATTTGCGCCCTCCCTCGAATTTGCGACGACTCCGTGCGCCGTGCCGCTGTTTATGAAAAGTCCCTCGCCCTCACGCAGGACGAGCTCCCGATTCGGCAGCAGTGCGCGCAGCTCGCCGCTCGTGACAAGCAGCAGCTCCGGCTCACGATGGCGGTGATGCCCAACGGTCTTTGATGCCGGACTGATGCACTGATTAAGCACTCTAAGCTTTGTCGTTTGCTCGCTCATGCAATTCACACCCCATTTTTAAGCAAAAATCGATTTTTTCTGTATTGTTTAGTACAAAAATTTTAACACAAACCATGCTGCCGGTCAATGGGTATTTGTGATTTTCATAGAAAAAGAAATAATCTTCTCATCTTTTGCGAATATAGTGCTATTTCAACGCCGGGGGCATTGACTATTTCGCTTATACATTGTAAATTTTGATATATCGCAGGGCAATATATCGCAGTGTTGCCCTAATCGAATAACTACGGGAATGTCCCGATCGACCGAAAGGAGAATCATCATGGCTCATAGAACTGATTTCCTCTACCTGTCTGAGCCCGACACCATTGCAGCAGGCGTGCTGGATGCAAAAAAGTGTATTGACAACGCAGAAGAGGTGTTCACCCTTCTCGCGAAGGGCGACTATCTCATGGGCGGCAACAACCACAATAACCACGGTATGTATATCGTATTCCCCAAGGAGAGCGAGTTCCCCAATATGCCCGTCGCCGGCCCCGACCGCCGCTTCGTCGCAATGCCCGCTTACCTCGGCGGCAGATTCGATATCTGCGGTCAGAAGTGGTACGGCTCGAACGCCGCAAACAAGAAGAAGGGTCTGCCCCGCAGCGTCCTGATGGTTACCCTTAACAATAAGGACACCGGCGAACCCATCGCTTACATGAGCGCAAACCTCCTGAGCGCGGCCCGTACCGGCGCCGTTCCCGGCGTTGCGACGCGCTACCTTGCCCGCAAGGATGCCGAGGTCCTGCTGTGCATCGGCTGCGGCGCTATCGGCACCTCCTGCCTTGACAACATCATCACCCAGATGCCCAAGGTCAAGAAGGTCATCTGCAATAACCATTCCCTGGCTCCGGCAGAGAAGCTGGCGGCACATGTCCGCGAGGCGTACGGCGTTGAGGCCGTCGTCGAGCAGGATCTCGAAAAGGCAGTCCGTCAGGCGGACGTCATCTCCGTCGCTGCATCCCGCACCGCGTTCCTGAACATCAAGGGCGAGTGGGTAAAGCCCGGCTGCACTATCCTCGCCTCCGGCCCCGTGCACTTCGACCAGGAGGAGGGCGGCGAATACGAGAAAAACGGCGGCCTGTGGACCAAGATGAAGGTCGTTTACGACCACATCGGTCTGCACCACGCATATGTTGAGGACGCTATCGCCACCGGCGATAAGGAGGAGTACTACGCGGGCGTTATCGGCGGCCCCGTCTACCACCTCATCGACCTCGGCATGAAGGAGCCGCTCGACGATTCTCTGGCCATCGGCAAGATCATCATGGGTCAGCAGCAGGGACGCACCAGCGATGACGACATCATCTGCTTCATAGCCTGCGGCATGAGCGTTTTCGACCTCGGCCTCGGCTACGATCTGTACCAGACCGCGCTCGAAAAGGGCATCGGCACAAAGCTCCTGCTGTGGGAGAACCCCGCACAGTGCGAGTAATACACAGCTAACTTTATCTCCTTTTAAATTAATTTTCAGCTACGAAGCGGCAGGCGAGAGCCTGCCGCTTTGTCATCGTCAGCTTGACTTTAAGGCATAGGCAATGTATAGTTAGAGAAGCATGTCAAAACAGAGAGAGCGAAAGGTTATGAATAATGGAGAAGAATGAACACAAGCGCGACGGCTTTCGCAGCCGCAGCGGATTTATAATCGCCTGCATAGGCTCGGCCGTCGGAATGGGAAACATATGGCGCTTCCCGATGCTGGTCTCAACCTGGGGAGGGCTGACCTTCCTGCTGCCGTACTTTATATTTGTTATCCTCATCGCATCCACGGGCGTTATCGAGGAGTTTGCTCTCGGCAGAGCGGGCGGCGCGGGCCCCATGGGCTCGTTCGGCAAGTGCACCGAGCTCAGATACGGCAGGCGCAGGATAGGCGAACGCATAGGCTATATACCCATCCTCGGCTCGCTTGCGCTGGCCATAGGCTACACCTGCGTCATGGGCTGGATATTCAAATACACCTTCATGGCCTTTTCCGGAGATATGCTCGCCATGGGTCAGGATATGGACAAGATCGTCGGAACCTTCAATTCGACGGCAAGCTCCTGGGGCGCAAACGTCTGGATCATCATTGCCGTCGCCGTGAGCTTTGCCATCATGTCCTTCGGCATAGCCGGAGGCATCGAAAGAGCAAACAAGGTCATGATGCCGGTGCTGTTCGTGCTGTTTCTGGCGCTGGGCGTGTATATCTTCACGCTCGACGGCTCGTCCGACGGATATAAGTACATCCTTACCGTAAATCCCAAGGGCCTTGCAGACCCCAAGCTATGGATATACGCCTTCGGTCAGGCGTTCTTCTCACTGTCCGTTGCCGGAAACGGCAGCGTTATCTACGGCTCGTATTTAAGTAAGGACGAGTGCATCCCGTCCTCGGCGCGCAACGTCGCGATATTCGACACGCTCGCGGCGCTGCTGGCTGCATTCGTTATCATCCCGGCCATGGCGACGGGAGGTGCGCAGCTCAACGAGGGCGGCCCCGGCCTTATGTTCATCTTCCTCGTAAACGTAATTAACGGCATGGTCGGCGGGCGCATTGTGGGAATCGTGTTCTTCGTGTGCGTCACCTTCGCCGGCATAACCTCGATAATAAATCTCTATGAAGCGCCGGTCGCGTTCTTGCAGGAGAAGTTTAAATTAAAGCGCGTGCCCGCGACGGCGGTCATACACGTTATCGGCTGCGGCATCGCTCTGTGCATCCAGGCCATCGTCTCGCAGTGGATGGATGTAGTTTCGATCTACATCTGCCCGCTCGGAGCATTGCTCGCGGCGATCATGTTCTTCTGGGTCGGCGGCAGAAAATTCGCGCTCGAGGCGGTCAACCTCGGTGCGCGCAAGCCCATCGGCAAGTGGTTCTATCCCCTCGGCAAATATGTCTACTGCGCCTGTGCGCTCCTGGCTCTCGTCGCCGGAGCGGCCCTCGGCGGCATAGGCTGATAAATAATAAAAAACTCAGGTCGATCGACCTGAGTTTTTTCATATATTTTTTGCTTGCGCATTACGGTTATCGTTATTCTTCCGATTTATCGTTTGATTTTATCTGTCAGCTTGCGAACGGAGTCGGCGAAGCTGCGCAGATCGCGGTTCGAGCGTCCCTCGCAGCCGCGCACGGCCTGCATAAGCGCCTCGGCAGCGCGCACAAGCTCTGTAAACAGCGGATTGACCTTACGCTCCGCCGTCGGAGCCTTGTGCTCGTGCACTATGGGCTTGCCCTCGGTTATGACGGTAAAGCGCCCGGCGGCGATGTCGAACTCCGTGCCGCTGTACGGCGCGAAGGCGCGATAGCCGAGCTCGTTATTGAGGCAGGCGGTGAAGCTGTCGGCGCTTTCGGGGTCGCCGTGGTTTACGAATATTAGCTCAGGCTTTTCGGAGAAGCCCTCCAGCCAGGCGATGAGCCCGCGCTTGTCGGCATGTCCGCTGACGCCGGGGAGAGCGGCGATCTCGGCCTCAGCCTCGATCTCCTCATTAAACAGCTTTACCTCCTTCGCACCGTCGTGCAGTGCGCGGCCGAGCGTTCCGACCGCCTGATAGCCGACGAACAGCACAAGGCACTCCGGCCGCCACAGATTGTGCTTTAAGTGATGGCGTATGCGGCCCGCGTCGCACATGCCGGACGCGGAGATGATGACCTTCGGCGTTTTGTCCTCGTTTATTGCCTTGGATTCCTCCTGGCTTACGGCCAGATGCAGGCCGTCAAAGCACAGCGGATTTTCGCCCGAGCGGATGATCCTGCGCATATCCTCATCGACGTAGCTCGAATCGCACTGCAAAAACACGCTCGTCGCCTCTATGGCGAGAGGGCTGTCAACGTAGACGGGGAAGCCGTCGTGACCTTTTATGAGGCCACGATTTTTTATCTCGCGGATAAAATACAGCATCTCCTGCGTCCTGCCGACGGCAAACGCAGGGATAACGACATTGCCGCCGCGGTCGAGCGTGCGCTGGATGCAGGCGGAAAGTGCGGCGATGTAGTCCGGCCGCTCGTCGGAGTGGTTGCGGTCGCCGTAGGTGGATTCAATGACGAGATAATCGGTTTTATCGATATGCTTCGGGTCGCAGAGTATGGGCTGATCGAGGTTTCCAATATCACCTGAAAAGACGATCTTTTTCTCGCAGCCGTTTTCACTGAGCCATATCTCGATGGCCGCCGAGCCCAAAAGATGCCCGACGTCGGTGAAGCGTATGGTCACCGATTCATTCACCTGTATCTTGCTTTCATATTCGCAGGGGCGCAGCAGCGTCATGAGCCCCACTACGTCGTTAAGATCGTAAAGCGGCTCGACGGGACCTTCGCCCCGTCGCATGGCCTTGCGCGATTTCCACTCGGCCTCTGACATTTGAATGTGTGCACAGTCGCGCAGCATGATATCCAGAAGCGAGCAGGTCGCCGCGGTGGCGTATACCGCGCCGCGGAAGCCGTTTTTATAAAGCAGCGGCAGAAGCCCCGAGTGGTCGATGTGCGCGTGGGTGACCAGCACAAAATCAAGAACGCCCGCCGCGACCGGCAGCTCCTGATTTTCAAACAGATCCGTGCCCTGCTCCATGCCGCAGTCGATAACACCCTTTTTGTCGCCAACCTCAAGAAGCGTGCAGCTTCCCGTGACCTCGTGGGCAGCGCCCAGGAATGTGACTTTCATGGTGCTCTCCTTACAGATCCGGCGTCCAGCCGTCGGCAAAGCCCGTATCCTGCACGGGACGCGTGAGCCCGACGTAGTAGCCGGCATAGGTCAGATCCATGTACGGCAGAACAAAGAACTGAACGAAAAGGCCGAGGCCTATAATGTCGAGTATCTGCGCGAGCACGGACGGGCCGATGAGCGAGGCAAGCTCCGCGCCGAGATAGTCTGCAAGGCCGATGAGCAGCGCCCAGCCGATAAAGCTCAGATCCATCACGAACAGCTCACCCTTATGTCCGGCCATGATGCGCTTGCTTTCCGATATGCATTGCAGCGCGCTCATCTCCGGATGCTCAAGCAGCAGATACAGCGCCTGGCGGTAGCGGTAGAACGCGATAAAGCCCGGAACTATAAACAGCAGCGACCACAGGAAGATGAAAATACCCTCAAGGATGTACAGCCAGATAACGCGGAAGAACATAGCAAACGCGTCGAAGAGGTTCCAGCAGCTTGCCTCCATGCCGCGTACCGTGCGCAGGCAGAAGATCGTAAAGCCCGCGCCGAGGATCAGCGTTACTATTTGTATGGCAAGATCAAGGATCGCCGCGCCGGGGGTGGGCATAGCCTCCTGTATGGCGTAGGCAAACTGATCGGGATCTATATAGCTGTTATATTCGTAGCTCCCGTCGCCTAAGCCAAAGTTTATGCCGAACTGATCGTACACCGACTGAAGCTCTATAGACGAGCTGCCGACGAGCTTATACGAAAGGAAGCTGAGCACCGCAAGAATCAGAAGATAGATGATCGCGGTGACAACAGGCTTGGGTCGGGCAGTCCTTATAAGGGTTTTTGACTGCGCCTTAAGTTGTTTTCTGTCCATATGCCAGACCTCCTGATAATTATGCTGCAATTATAGCATCTTTGCGCTCAAAATAACATAGCTGCCGCGAAAAAATATTAGAAGCCCGGAGAAAGAATTATCTTGACAACATGAGCAAGGAATGCTATTATTATCAGGCATTAAATGCGCGAGTGGTGGAATTGGCAGACTCGCTAGATTCAGGTTCTAGTGCTCACTCCGGGCGTGCGGGTTCAAGTCCCGCCTCGCGCACCAGCATATGACAAATCCCGCAGCTATTGAAGCTGCGGGATTTTCTTTATTTATCAATGCTTTGCGGGCTCTTATACGCAGGCGGGATATTTCCTGCTCGGCGCTGAGCAGCATAACAAAAGAAGGCTTCTGTCTTCTTATCTCAGCCGGCTTTTAAGCGGAGCTTTAATCTTTTGGCTTGGATAAGCCCAAATATAAAGGACAGAACAAGCGACAGGCTGTACGTCTCTGCGGATTTTAATCGAAAAAGAGGATGAGCCCAATGCCGGAAGGGGGGAGACGGCATGGGCTCAAGACCGAAGACCTAAAACATCTGATTTATGGTCTCAGTATACACATGATAATTGTATTGCACAAGCTACCCACGGGGATGTTTTTTCGGAAATATCACAAAAAAACCGGTCTGAATATCCCCCGGGGTAGCTTAAAACAGGCTTCCGCATCTGCTATATTGATATATGTCAGTTTAATATCAAATTTTGAAAGGGAAAGACCATGCATATCAGCAGCGACCATACTCATGGTGCGGACGGGCATCCGCATGTTCATAATCACACTCATACTAAAGCCGTCCTCAACCGGCTGGCAAGAGCGGCAGGTCACCTTGAATATGTCAGGCGTATGGTAGAGGAAGGACAGGATTGCACGGATGTTCTCATGCAGCTTGCCGCTGTCAAATCGGCGCTTAACAATACGGCAAAGATAATACTAAAAGATCATATTGAGCACTGCATCGTTGACGCGGTCGCGAGTAACGATGAGGAGGCAATAAACGATCTTAACAAGGCGATCGAGCGTTTTATGGAGTGAGCCTATGGAGGAAAGATCATACTCTGCTGCCCTCAGTCCTGCTGCCGCAAGGTCTGCAAAGGTGCGGCTTGCCAAAATAATAGGCCAGCTTAAAACTGTGGCGCGAATGCTTAATGAGAGCCCCAGAGATATTGAAGCGCTCACGCAGTATGCCTCAGCGACTGCGGCAGTCGGCAGTCTTATGAAGCTTATCGCAAAGGATATTGTGCTTTCTCAAATCAGAAAGGAAGCAAAAGACGGTAGCTCGGAGCAATACATTTATTCACTTCTGTCGCTGCTCAACGAGGTTGAAGAATACGAGGAATAATCATGCGCCATGTAATCACGCGGCGCTTTTTTATTCCTCACGCTTAAGAAGTTCTTTCCATGTAAAAAATATCGGGTGCGGCAGCTCATTGCACTGCACCCGATATTAATTATAGAATCCGCTAAGCCTGTTTCTCTCCGTCTGCTCTGCTGCAAGCCGGTTTCCGTATGAAGGCTCAGTCCCGTTCGTCGAAGTACGGCTCCAGGAAAGCATGGAAGTGCCTCATGGGCAGCTCCCTGCCGGCCACGATGCGAACGTTGGGAATGCTTTCGCGATCCTCGTACAGCGCCTTGACAGCGGCAATAACGTAATCCAGATGCTCGCGGCTGAGCTGACTGCGGTTTACGGCAAAGCGAACCACATTGCAGACCTCGGCCTGCTGCTCGGGCGTTTTCAGGTCATACTCCATCGAATAGTCGCCGAGCTCCGCCGTGCGTATGCCGTAGCGGCGTATAAGCTCTATGCTGAAGCCCTGACCGGCAAAGGACTCGTGACTGCGCCTGCCGTCGAAGAACTCGTCCATGTTAATGTATACCCCGTGTCCGCCGGCCGGCAGAACGACGCCCTTTACACCGGCCTTAAAAAATCCCTCGGCAAGATATTCGCACTGCTTTATGCGATGTTCGAGATAGCTCACATTGCAGCTTTCATACAGACCCGCCGTCAGAGCCATTATGTCGCGGCCCGACATACCGCCGTAGGAGTCGTTGCCGTAGCAGGATATCTGCTTTACCTTCAAAAGCACGCCTACGTCGGTCTTCACGCTGCCGTCGGCATTGAATTCGGAGAACTTTTTCCAGAAAAGGCCACGGTCGCGGAAGGCCAGCATACCGCCCATGTTGGAGTGCCCGTCCTTTTTCGCCGACATTGTAAAGCCGTCGCAGTATCCGAACATCTCGCTTGCTATCTCCGCTATGGACTTGTCGGCATAGCCGTCCTCGTTCATCTTTATGAAGTAGGCGTTTTCGGCCCAGCGCGCAGCGTCATAGATATAGGGTATCTCGTATTTGCGGGCAATGCGGCTCACCTCTCTCAGGTTTGCCATGGACACGGCCTGTCCGCAGACGGTGTTGTTGGTGATGCAGGAAAAGATAAGGGGCACGTTCTCGGGGCCTGTCGCCTGTATCAGCTGCTCGAGCTTTTCAATATCCATGTTTCCCTTGAAGGGATTTTTTTCATACCTTCCGCCCTCCGGCACCTCAAAAAGGAGCTGCCTGTCATAAAGATTGCGCGGCACGGAGCCCATCTGCTTTATGTTGCCCTCGGTCGTGTCGAAGTGCCCGTTTGAGGGGATGGTGAACACCTTTCCCGGACAGCGCTGCGTCAGAACGTTCCTTACGATCTCCATAAGCACCGATTCGGCCGCACGGCCCTGCTGTATTATAAACGCGTTCGGACGCTCGAGCTGAGCCGCGCCGCCGTTAAAAAATCCGCCCTCGTATTCGGCCAGATACAGCTCGTCGATCATCCTGTCCATGTCCCGGCAGTCGGTGCGGACAAGGTCGATCGAGCGCTTCCAGTTTTTTTCGCCGCCGCGCTCGAATATGTCGCGGAAGGCGTCAAGCAGAACATAATAGCCCTTGTTCCGCCCATAGGACTCATCACCCAGGAACATCGCCGACCACTGAACGTCGGTCATTGAGGTGGTCCCCGAGTCGGAGAGCATATCGACGGTCAGCAGACCTGCGGGAAAGGCAAACTCGTTATAGTGCGTGGCTTTAAGCGCACGCTCTCGCTGCTCCACGCTCACCTCGGGAATATTCCGCGTGACGTAGGAAAGCGAAACGGGCGCCGGAACGTCAAGAGAATAGTTTTTCATGGCATCGGCCTCCTTCGGTTTTTTTCCGTTACGGCGAAGCCGCGCATAAAACTGCGCGGCTTCATATATGTCATATTTCACTTGTTACTTACTCTCTGCCAGCACGAGCCTGAGAAGCTCGTAGGTGCGCCTTGTCGAGGATATGCTCAGCCTTTCGCGCGGAGTGTGCACATCGTGCATGTCGGGGCCGATGGCAACGCAGTCAAGCCCGGGGATGCTGTCGGCAAACAGGCCGCATTCAAGCCCCGCGTGTATTGCCTCGACACCTGCCTTCTTGCCGAAGAGCTTTTCATACGCGGCAAGGATGGTTTCCTTGACCTCGGAATTCGGGTTAAAGGCCCAGCCGGGATAGCTGCCGTCGGTCACGGTGCTTCCGCCGGCAAGGGCGGCAATGGCCGATATCTTATTGACTATCCACCATTTCTGCGCGGTAACGGAGCTGCGGATCGTGTTTGAGAAGCACAGCTCGGACTCGTCGAGCTTCAGCAGACCGAAATTGCTTGAGGTCTGCACCAGACCCGGCATGTCTGCGGACATCTCCAGTACGCTGTCGGGCAGGGCGAGCAGCGCCGCACAGACAAGCCTCGTATCGGCAGCGGTCAGGGCACTGACCGTCTGCACATTAAGGCATTTTGCCTCCACTGCCATGTTCGGCTCGGTGCTTGCGTATTCACCTGCATACTGCGCTGCGAGAGCGCAAACCTCCTCGCACAGCATCTTCGGATTATCCGTAACCACACGGGCATTGGAAACGGGCGCTATCGCGGTATCTCTGACTCCGCCCTCCAGGGAGAGCAGACGGAAATGTGTTTTGAGCTCGCTCAGAAGCCGCGCCATCAGAACGTTCGCATTGGCGCGTCCCTTGTCGATCTCCACGCCGGAGTGTCCGCTGACCAGCCCCGATATTGAGATATCCACAACAGTACCTGTCGCGCTGTCCCTTTTGACGGGTATGCTGCTGCGGGCGTTCACGCCGCCTGCGCAGCTGCACATCAGAACGCCCTCATATTCGGAGTCGAGATTTATCAGCTTATGCCCCTTGAGCTGACTGCAATCGAGCGCGAACGCGCCGACCATGCCGATCTCCTCATCGGCCGTTAAGAGCGCCTCGATCGGGGGATGCGCAAGGCTGTCGTCATCAAGAACGGCGAGGATCATTGCGACCGCGATGCCGTTATCGCCGCCCAGCGTCGTTCCCTGCGCATGTATCCAGTCGCCGTCCACCGCGGGAGCTATGGCGTCCGTCTCGAAATCGAAGTCCAGCTCCGGCTCCTTTTCGCAGACCATGTCATGATGACCCTGCAAAATAAGTATATCGGCGTTTTCGTACCCCGGGCTGGCGGGCTTTCGGATTATCACGTTGTTGGCGCTGTCACGAAAGTGCTCAAAGCCGTGCTCCCGTGCAAATTCGACCAGATAATCCGCAATCGCGTCCGTGTTCCCCGAGCCGTGCGGGATGGAGCATATTTTCTCAAAATAGCCGAAAACGTCCTTCGGCTCATAGCTTGTTAATACACTCATAAACGAACCTCCTGTGTATATTGATTCATTATTTCTCTGCCGGCGGCAGATATGTCAGCCGGCTGTGCTTCAAGCCCATTTTAACATAAAGCTCAAGCATCATGACGGCGGACTTTGCCGCTTCTATAACAGGAATATCGAAGCCGTCGTCCTTGAGAAGCCGCTTGACCTCCTCGGCAACGTCCACCATGCCGGTGCAGCCTAAGACTATGACCTCGACATTGTTCTCGACAACGGCTTTTTTCGCCTCCGCCGCGATCGCGGCGGAGAGATCGCCGGTACTCTTGAGAGCGAGCACGGGGATGCCGACATTGCGCGCGGTGACGATGCGGCCGTCAAGCTGTGCCGCTGCGACGTTTCTCCTGATAAGGGGGACAACGTTGGGAACGACCGTAACTATCCCTATCCTGTCTCCCAGCCCCAGCGCGAGGAGAACAGCCGGCTCAAAGCCGCCGAAAACGGGTATGTCGACGCATTCTCTGGCGGCACGGACTCCCGGATCGCCGAAGCAGTTGATGAACACGGCGTCGCAGCCGTTTTTCTCTCCGCGTATGGCAAGCTCCACCACGTGGGGCGTATTGACCATCTCGTCGTATTCCCCCTCGATGGAGGGCTTTCCCTCCTGCAGCCTGACCGATTCGATCACCGTTTCCTCTCCGAGATGCGTGCGGAGGTACGCCTCCATGTCCGGAGTGAAAACGTCGGCGTTGCAGGGCACTATATTTAATATTCTCATGTTGTACTCTTTTCCTTTCCGGCCGCAGCGGCCTCAAGCTGCATTTTGTATATCGGGTTGAGCCTTTCGTTTTTGATCACGGCTGCCAGCAGGCAGTAGCACAGCAGCGCCGTCACTATGCCGTTGAGCGTTGGAACAAAGAAGGTAGACCACTTGGCTACCGCCGCGCCCGCTATCCAGGACACCACGCCCATCCAGTTCACCCCGTCAAACGGCTTCCACAGATCGGGCCGCCCCTTTCCCATGATCCAGTAGTCTGCTATCGCAACGCCCGCTATAGTGGGAACAAGCGCGGCTATGAGGTTCAGGAATTCGTTGAAGGCGTCGGAAAAGCCCAGCAGACACAAAAGCGTGCCTATGACGCCGGCAAGAAGCGTCATCCAGGACCTCAGGTTATCCTTCAGGGAGAACATATTGCAGATGGCTATGCCGGAGGTATATGCGTTTCCGGTGTTGGTCGTCCACGTGGCGAGGATGAGCACCAGCAGGCCGATAATTGGCAGGCCGAAATCCGAGAAGACCACGGCGAGGTCAAAGCTGCCAGCAGACAGCGACAGGAACGCGCCTATGAGCAGGGCTCCTATGCCGGCCGGAAGAACTCCGACCACGCAGGATAAAACGGTATCCCTTCGGCTTTTGCAGTAGCGCGTATAGTCGCCGCTGATTATCGCTCCCGCGGCAAAGCCCGCGACGGCAAGCGTTATGCCGTAGGACCAGCCGAGAAACTGCGGCGGCTCGTAAGCGCTCACGGCCGACGCCGCGCCCTTCATAAGGCTGGCGACGACGCCCCAGATGAGCATGACGAAAAGCGCGGGGACAGATACTTTGTTGAGAAACTCTATGAACTTGACTCCGTACACGGCCGTTATGAACATCAGAACGCCCCAGATGGTGATGGAGAGCCAGAGCGGGAAATCAATGCCCAGATAGCCCTTCATAATGCCGCAGAACGACATTGCGCAAAGGCTCGTCTGAGCGGCAAACCAGCCGACCATGCATAAGACAAGTACAAGAGAGACAAGGAAAGACGATCCCTTTTTACCGTACGCCCTTGAAATGGCAACTGTTGACGGCAGTCCCAGATCCGCGCTTTGTATACCCATAAGGCACATATATACAACAACTATCGAATATCCGATCGCCATGCACAGGGCCGACTGCGCAAAATTCATGCCGGCGGATATGAAGCTTCCGACCATCAGCGCCGGAATGCAGATGACCGAGCCTGCCCAGATGAACGCAATGCTGATCCACGGCTTTCGCTGGTCCATGGGAACCCTTGTCAGGGTAATGTTTTCTACAAGTCCCGATTTCTTTTCTTCCATTTTACGCTCCTCTCTTTCTGTTTTTGTTTGTCTGCTTTTTGCGCGAGGGGAAAGCAGAGCTGCCTTCCCCGTGCTTTCGTATCAGTAGCGGACCTGATCGCCCTTCATACCGACCTTTTTGAGCTCGGGCAGCCAGCACTCATACGGCTTCCTGACCGGATCCCACCAGTTTTCGGGCGCGGGAGTCATGGTGACCAGCACCTTCATGCCGACCTTCGTGTCCGCGTTGGTCATCGGCATCATGGTATCCATGTCGATCATTCCGATGCCGTCGGGCGCGGTCATTATGGTCTCGCCGTTTTCGTCGCGCAGGATGAGGTTTTCGTTCTTGAAGTCGATGAAATAGCTGCGGCCGTCCTCGCCCCTGACGACGGTGGTGCCGAAGTCAAAGCCGCCCTCGGCCTTCAGGTCGAGCTTTTCGATGGTGCCGCGGCAGAACTCGCGCACCTCGAAGGCCTTCTTCAGCTCTTCCATGAGATCGGTGCCCTCGGCCTTTGCTGTAAGTATCGCCTTGCCGATCATCTGCGCCTTGGTCACGCAGCCGGGAACGAGCGCCGCCTTCATCTCGGCCTTGTTCATGCCCCAGGTAGAGAAGCCTATGCGCATGTCATAGAGCATGCACATCTGGCGTGCGATCTGCTCACCGGAATGGTCGCTCGTCGGATAGACGATGATCTCGTCGCCGTAGAGGCTGCCCAGACCCATGGGCGTGGGCGGATGATTCCAGTACGAGGTCAGGGTGGTGTTGAGCTCCGGAACGGCGCGTCCGTTGCAGTCAACGTCGATCATCTTGATGCGCTTTTCGGGGTCTGCATCCGAGAGGATCGAAACAAGCATCGGCGAAAAGGTGTTGAAGCCTCCCATCTCGCCGGATTGGAGGTACTTTACACTCTTGCCCTCGACGAGAAACGCCTTCTGGAACGCCTTGAAGGCGTGCACGGCGTCCGGGCCGAACTTGGGCTTGTCCGGGTCGAGCATGGCTACAGGCGAGCCGAGGCCGCACACGACCGCCGCGTACTCGTCGTCTCCGATCTCGTCAAGCTCGAGAAGCTCAAGCTCTATCTTATGTCCGTCCTCCTTAAGACCCTCCAGCATTCCCAGTCCCTGGGACAGGGAGCCTCCGCCGCCTGCGCCGAGCAGTGTGGCTCCGTACAGTATCTCGATAATGTCCTGTTCATAGAGTTTTCTCATAGCTGTATCCTCCTTAAATAATTATCGGAAGCGTATTTCCGCGCCCATCAGCCTGTCCGGACAGATGCTCCACGGCCATATACGCCCTGTGCTTTTAGTATATATACATATGACATATTTGTATTTATCCGTTCGGCAAAAATGAAATAAGGCCGTTTTGTCCCGATCGGACAAAACGGCCTTTACCTCTGTATTCTGTTACATTTCCTTGGAAGATGAGGCGCTGTGGCTTTCCATTATCCTGTTGATGGCCGCCGCAATGTACAGCGGCAGCATATCCGGCATGGCCGAAACGGACAAGCCGAAGGCATCGCGCACAGACCTCAGGCGGTATTTCACTGTGTTCACATGGCAGCTGAGCGCTCTTGCCGTCCGCTCGAGATTCGAGCCCTCGTCCAAAAGATATGTCGTAAGGGTGGACAGAAGCTCCGGCTTGTTCCTGAGCTTATTCAAAAGAGCCAGATAGTAATCCAGAGAGTCCGCGCTTTCGGCCACCTTGTCGCAGGCCTTGGCAACGGATATATGCGAATGCCTGCAGATCCTGCTTTTCGGGTAGATTCTCTGCGCCTGCTCGGCATGCCTCAGAGCGTCGAAGTATACCCTGTGTACGTCCGAGGTCGACTGAAGGCAGGCACAATATACGATGCGGTAATCATTATTTGTAATATCAGGGTAGGACATAAATTCCTGCACAAGCTCCTCACGCTCCGACATTGAGGCCGGAGCGACCGAAAAGATGAGAAGATTCCCTTCATGCCTGCCTGCCAGCACGGGGGATGAATATACAGACATGAATTCCGAGAACCGGCTCAAAAACTCCAGATCGCGGGCGTCGCTTTTGCTTTTGGGGATGAACAGCCACAGCTGGTTGAGGGATTCGACATCAATGTTGAACACGGCCGACAGTCTTTTCATCTTGAGAGGGTCATTGTCCACTATCGCCTTTACCAGCTCGGAGGTGACCTGCCTTCCGAGATTGCGGTTGTATATATGGCTGTAAAGCTGAATAAGATCGCTGGCCTGAAACAGGATCTCCCTGTCCAGGGCCTCATCATATTTCAGAACATACAGCTTGAAGTTCTCCGCATCGGCCAGCAGGGGAGGACAGTATTGCAGATATGCCCTGACCTGATTTATCTCAACGGCCAGATAGCTCCCGGAGCCCATCTGCCCGAGCCATTTTTCAGCCAGCTCCTCAAGCATGGGCGTAAGCGTCTGCGGCCAGCTTGCTATGTGCATTACGGAATTTGAATGTGACGCAAGGAGCACCGAGGCCTGAAGATGATTGCTGAGCATACGCAGCAGAGAGCCGATGGTCTGCTGCCTTTTCTCCAGCTTGGAAAAGCGGCTCATAAGGGTGCTGACAAAGTCCTTTCCGCTCTGCTTATCCTTAAAAAGAGCATACGAGATGTCGCCTATAACATCGCTGTACTTATGCATCATCGAGGCCTTGGGAGGCATTCTTATCAGTGCAAAGCCAAGCTCGTCGCAGCACTCGGTAAGAGCGGGGTCGATCGAGGGCATAATGAGCCCCACATAGAATAATACCATGCCGGCCGCTCCCTTTGCGTGGTAGCGGCGGACGTTTTCGCATTGCGCGGCCACATCCTCCTTTATGTTGGCAAAGGAGGAGATTATAAGCTCGTTCCCCTCAAACTGCGTATCTGAAAACAGCCTGTCGAGCAAGGGCGTAAGCTCGCCGTATTCCAGAACGGTCACAGACTCTACGGGATTTGAAAGACCGTTCTCGCCGGCGATCACCGTTGCCCCGTACAGGGAGGGAAGCTTCAGAATATCCGAAACGGTAATGCTCATGGCGTATCTCCTTTTTGCAGATTATATATCAGCGGCAGACCGTATGGCAACAATAATTATTGTACCGGCAGCTCCGCCGCGATGACGGTGCCCTTGTCCGAGCTTTCCTCAACCCGTACCGAGCCGCCGTGGAGGTCGGCGATCTCCCAGACCAGGGAAAGCCCCAGCCCCGAGCCGCCGTACTCCCTGCTGCGGGACTTGTCCACGCGGAAGAAGGGCTGGAAGATGCTCCTGCGGTACTCCTCCGGGATGCCGCAGCCGTTATCGGAGACGCGGATAATGAGCTTTTCCGGCTCCTGCGTGACACAGACCCGCACCGTGCCGCCGGGACGGTTGTACTTGACGGCGTTCTCCGTGAGGTTAAACAGCAGGCGGTAGATCAGCGCGTCGCTGCCGGTCATGACGCCGTCGCCCTCCACCTCGGTGGTGATGCCGCGCTTCTCCGCTGCCGGCGCCAGGTCCGTGAAGATCTCCTCGATCATGGGAGCAAGCTGAATATGCTCGTTGCGCGCCACCTGCTGTAAATTACTCATTTCCAGCAGCGTCTTCGTCATCTGGGTCAGCCGCTCGGTCTGCTCACGCAGCAGAGTGAGAAACTCCGCCGTCTCCGGCAGAACATCGGGGTGCTCTGCGGAAAACAGCTCAAGCTGCGCCTGCATAAGCGCCAGCGGAGTGCGCAGCTCGTGGGCGGCGTTGCCGGTGAACTGCCGCTGGGCGGAAAAGGCGTTGTTGAGCCGGTCAAGCATCTGATTGAAGGAGCGGCTGAGCTGCCGGAATTCCGGCAGCACGTCCTCGTCGATCTTCATATCCGCCAGATTGTTCAGCTGTACCTTCTCCACCTGCGAGGCAAAGCTGCGCAGTGGCTTGAGGGCACGTCCGCTGACGAAATAGGCCAGAATGCCGCTTAATACCGTCACCGCCGCCGTGATGTACCAGTTGGTCACGCAGAAATTCGCCTGCGCCCCGTGGACCACGATAGTGACCTCCTGCTCAAACCCCTCTGTCTCCGGGTCGAAGAAGTCGGTCTCGCCGCCGGCGGTATAGCCCTGAAGCGTCTCTCCGATGGAGTCCATATAGTGTACGCCGGAGGAGCACAGCAGCAGCTTCATTGCCACGCAGGTCACGCCGATGAGCAGGACGGTCATCAGAGTGATGCGCCATTGCAGGGAAAGCCGCTTCATTATTCATTTCCTCCCATCAGGTAGCCCTCGCCGATGCGGTTGCGGATGGGGTCGTAGTCCAGCGCGGAGCGGAGCTTTTTGCGCAGGGCGGAGATGTGGACGCGGATGGAGTTGCTGAAGCTGTCCACGCTGTTGTCCCAGACGTGCTCCATCAGCTCCTCCTGGCTTACCGGCCGCCCCTGATGAACCATTAAGTATTCCAGTATGCCCGTCTCCTTGCGGGTCAGCGTCAGGGTCTGCCCCCTGACGGCGGCGGTGCGGGAGCGGGTATCGAAGCTCAAAGCTCCGCAGCTGAGCAGCACATCCTGCTGAGTGAACTGCCGCAGGGTCAGACTGCGTATGCGTGCCTCCAGCTCGGCAAGATGAAAGGGCTTTGCCAGATAGTCGTTTGCTCCCGCGTCCAGTCCCTCCACCTTGTCCTCCACCTCGCTGCGCGCGGAGAGTATCAGCACTCTCGTCTCACGGTCGGTCTGACGCAGTGTGCGCAGAACGGTCATGCCGTCCTTACCCGGCAGGTTCAGATCCAGCAAGATAAGATCGTATTTTTCAACGGCGATCAGCTCCAGCGCTTTTTCTCCGTCATAACAGAAGTCCACGCTGTATGCCAGCCGCCGCAGGCTGCGGACGATAGTCTCGCACAGGGCGCGCTCGTCTTCAATAACTAAAAGGTGCATGAGAGCCCTCCTTTTTTTCGTTTTCCTGTTGTTTTTAATTATAGCAGAAGCAAATAAGGTTTGTGTTAAGTTTTCGTTCTTAACGGAGACTTTAACTCCCCTACGCTATGATGGGGTCAGAAAACCGGAAAGGGTGATGAAATTGAGCCATGTAAAAAAGGCCGCCGCGCAGACCGTGCTGCTGCTTGCAGGCATCGCCATGCTGTGCTTCGGCGTCTGGCGCGGCGAGGCGGCGACGGTGCTGAGCAAGGCCGTTAAATTATGTCTGGAGTGTGTGGGCATTGGATAAGAGGTTTTCGGGCGCATCACAGACCATGTCCCGCCTTCGGGGCTGGATACAGGCCGGGGCGACGCTCCTGACCAACCTGCACCTGCCGAATTTCCTCAAGGGCGGACTGTATCAGGGCGCGGGGAAGACCGTCTGCGTGCCGGGGCTCAACTGCTACTCCTGTCCGGCGGCTTCGGGAGCCTGCCCCATCGGGGCGTTTCAGGCGGTAGTCGGCTCGTCCAAATTCGGTTTTTCTTATTATATCACGGGCCTTCTAATCCTGCTGGGGGTATTGCTGGGGCGCTTCATCTGCGGCTTTCTGTGTCCCTTCGGCTGGTTTCAGGAGCTTCTGCACAAAATTCCGACGAAAAAGCTCTCTACAAGGAGGCTGAAGCCGCTTACCTATATCAAATATGCGGTTCTGGCGGTGACGGTCCTCCTGCTGCCGGCGCTTCTTGTGAACGACGTCGGGCTGGGCGACCCTTACTTCTGCAAATATATCTGTCCCCAGGGCGTGCTGGAGGGAGCGATCCCGATGTCTCTTGCCAATCCCGGCATAAGGGCGGCGCTGGGCTCACTGTTTACATGGAAATTCAGCGTCCTGCTGGCGGTGATCGTGCTGAGTGTGCTGTTTTACCGCCCGTTCTGCAAGTGGCTGTGCCCGCTGGGAGCATTCTACGCGCTGTTGAACAGAGTGTCGCTTTTTCAAATGAAGGTGGACAAAAACAGGTGCGTCTCCTGCGGAAAATGCGCAAAAGCCTGCAAGATGGACGTGGATGTGACGAAAACGCCCAACCACGCCGAGTGCATCCGCTGCGGAATGTGTATCCGTGCCTGTCCGACCGACGCCGTGCGCTTCCGCTATGGCTTCGGAGACGGTAAAGATAAAGAAAATGCGGCGCAGGCGCCGCGGAAAACAAGAACAAACAATTAAGGAGGAACAAATATGAACGCAAAAAAGCTCCTGCTGCTTGCTCTGGTGCTCGTTCTGGTATTCAGCATGGCAGCCTGCTCTTTAGTGGGCACTGACAAGGATAAGGATAAGGAAAAAGACCCTATGACGTCCGAAATGGTAGATAAGGACAAGGACGGCATGAAGGACAACAAGTGTATGTGCGGCGAAGACGGCAAATGCATGAAGGACGGTATGTGCACCGACGGCTGCATGTGCATGAAGGACGGTATGTGTACCGAAAAATGCATGTGCATGGACGGCAGCTGCATGAAGGACGGCAAGTGCACCGACAGCTGCATGTGCTCAAAGGACAATATGGACGGAAAGGACACAAAACAATGATAAAGACAAAACAGTTTAAAAGCCTGATAGCTCTCCTGCTGGCGGCGCTGATGATGGTATCTGCGGCCGCCTGCGGAATGAACAATGACAGTAAGGACGGCAGCAAGGGGAAAAAGACGGAGGCTCAGTCCTCCATGACGGACGGCGAGCCGAAAAGCCCGGAGGAGGCGGCCGCCATGTACAAGAAGCTTATGGAGGAGGAAAAAGCGATCCTTGACGAGAATCCCGCTCTGTGGGAAAAGGTCTTTATGGCCGCAGACAAGGGCATGGTCCTGATAGAGGACGGTAAGAATTACGGCGAGTTTCTGCTGGATACCATTGAATCTGCAAAGGATCAGTTTACCGCAGACGAGCTCAAGCTGCTTAAGGCCGACGCCGAGAAAATACGCGCCATAGAAATGAAGCTTACAAAGCTTGTCAACAAGTATCCCGAGCTGAGCGATAAGGACGGCAATGGCGGAGCAAATATGCCCGAGGAGAGCGCTGTTCCGAGCGACAAGCCGTCGTCCGGCAATAAGGGCGGCAGCGGCAATACCGACAAGCCGTCGTCCGGAAACAAGGGCGGCAGCGGCAGCACCGGCAGCACCGGCAGCACCGGAAATACCGGGAAGCCCTCCGATAACAGCGGCAATACCGGAAAGCCCTCATCCGGCAACACCGGCAATACCGGCAGCACTCCTACGGCAAGTCCCAGACAGAAGTTCCCGTCCTTCAGCGGCAAGGACCTCAACGGAAACTCCGTAACGAGCGGCAGCCTGTTTTCCGGCAACAGCGTCACCGTGGTGAACTTCTGGTTCACGACCTGCGGCCCCTGCGTGGGCGAGCTCGGCGAGCTTGACGCACTGAACAAAAAGCTGGCTCAAAAGGGCGGCGCGGTCGTCGGCATAAACGCCTTTACCCTTGACGGAGACGAGGCGGCGATCGCGGACGCGAAGGCCGTGCTTGCCAAAAAGGGCGCGACCTATAAGAACATATACTTTGACTCAGGCAGCGCGGCCGGAAAATTTACCAACGGCATATACGCCTTCCCGACGACCTATGTTATCGACAGAAACGGCGGCATAGTCGGCGAGCCCATCGTCGGAGCCATCACAAGCAAGGCTCAGATGGATGCGCTGCAGAAGCTTATTGACACGGCTCTCGCCGGCTGAGAAAGCGCCTTTAAAGAAAAGCAGTATAGCCTTGCACATCGGTAATCCCCGTGAAATCATTGATTTCACGGGGATTCGGCGTGAAAAAAGCCGCAGGCGTTTTTGTATTGAACCGGAACAAATACCGGGCCTCCATGCACCTCTTAAAAAGGTTGAAATGTGCTGATATTGTGGTATAATAAACTATTATAATTTGCCCTTGCCGTGCAGGGGCAGCCGTAAGGTAAACGGAGGTTTTGAACATGGCTAAAAAACAATTCAAAGCAGAGAGCAAGCGCCTGCTTGACCTCATGATCAACTCGATCTACACCAATAAGGAGATATTCCTCAGAGAGATCATCTCCAACGCGTCCGACGCGATAGACAAGCTGTGCTACATCTCGCTGACGGACGACAAGGTCGGCCTCGACAGAGCCGATTACCGCATCCGCATCACCGTCGACAAGGGCGCACGAACCATCACCGTGTCCGATAACGGCATCGGCATGAGCCAGGAGGAGGCCGAGAAGAACCTCGGCGTCATCGCAAAGAGCGGATCGTTCAAATTCAAAAACGATATGAGCGCCGAGGAGGCGGAAAAAGACGATATATCCATCATCGGTCAGTTCGGCGTAGGCTTTTACTCTGCCTTCATGGTCTCTGACAAGGTCACCGTTATCACAAAGAAATACGGCGAGGAGAAGGGCGTCAGGTGGGAGAGCACCGGCACGGACGGATACACCGTCACAGAGTGCGACAAGTATAAGCCGGGCACGGACGTTATCATGCACATAAAAGAGGACACCGACGAGGAAATCTACGGCTCGTTCCTCGAAATATGGAAGCTCAAGGCGTTAGTCAAGAAATACTCCGACTATGTCCGCTGGCCCATCGTCATGGATATCACCCGCCAGGAGCAGCAGCCCACCGGCGAGGAGGATGCCGACGGAAAGCCCATCATGCACACCGTCAATGTCACTTCTCCCGAAACGGTAAACTCCATGGTACCCATATGGCAGCGCGCAAAAACCGAGGTCACCGATGAGGAATGCGTTGAGTGGTATAAGGAAACAAACCGCGATCAGACCGATCCCGCGGCGGTTTTGAGAATAAACGCCGAGGGTGTCGTGTCCTACAAGGCGATGCTGTTCATCCCCGGCAAGGATATCGACAACGGAATATCCGGTGCGGCTAAGAAGGGCATAAGGCTCTACTGCAACGGCGTGCTTATCATGGAAGACTGCGACAAGCTGCTGCACGACTATTTCGAGTTTGCGCGCGGCGTGGTCGATTCGCCCGACCTGAGCCTTAACATCTCGCGTGAGATACTTCAGCACAACCGCCAACTCAAGGTCATCGGCCAGAACCTCGAAAAGAAGATCAAGGCCGAGCTTGAAAAGATGATGCGCGAGGATCGCCCGAAGTACGAGACGTTCTGGAAAAACTTCGGTATCCACATAAAGTGCGGCGTCTGCGACGAGTACGGCCGCTACACCGATTTTCTCAAGGATCTGCTCATATTCTACACCTCCGAGGAGTCCATGCGCTCGCTCAAGGAGTATGTCGATGCAATGCCCGAGAGCCAGAAGGCCATATACTACGCCTCGGCCGATACCGTCAAGCACGCAATGGCGCTGCCGCAGTGCGAGGAGGTGCGCTCACGCGGCTACGAGATACTCTATCTCGACCACCCCATCGACGAGACTGTCCTTCAGCAGCTGCGCATGTACGAGGGCAAGGGCTTTGTAAACGTTTTGACCGAGGATCTCGGCTTCCAGACCGATGAGGAAAAGAAGGCCGCGGAGGAGAAGGTCGTCGAGAACAAGGAAGTGCTCGACTTCATACGCGAGAGCATCGGCGACGAGAAGCTCAAGCAGGTAACGCTTTCGAGCAAGCTCGTTTCCTCGGCCTGCTGCCTGACCTCAACCGGCGGCTTTACGCTGGAGATGGAAAAATACTTCCGCAACGGCCCGAGTGAGGAGATGCGCAAGCTGCGCGCCGACCGTGTGCTTGAGCTCAACGCCGCGCATCCGGCCTGCCTTGCCATAAAGAAGGCCTACGACGACGGCGATAAGGACAGGGCCGCGAAGCTTTCAAAGATACTCTACGCGCAGTCCGAGCTCATCGCCGGTGTCGAGATCGAAGACCCCACCGCCTACGCCGATTTGGTTTGCAGTCTTTTTTAACGGCGCTTTAGCGCAGTCACCGATATGGTGATTGCGGTCGCCCGGCGTCGAGAATGCCGCGGTTTCCGCGGCATCCCGCGCCCCGCAAGTGCAGTGCAGATTTGCAGCGCACCACTTTGGCTCCCCTGCGCAAGGGGAGCTGTCAGCGAAGCTGACTGAGGGGTCGTTTTTTTAATCAATTCGCTCTCCGAGCGAATACATTCAGCTATCAGCTATCGGCTGTCCGCTATCCACTCTCTGCGGTCTTGACCGCAGCTTCGATACCGGGCTACCGCAAAAAACGTATAGGAGAAGCGCTGATGCGCCTCTGAAAACATGGACAGACTTGGAGTTTACATTCACATACCGTTCTGCGTGTCAAAATGCGGCTACTGCGATTTTTATTCGATCGCCGGCGGCAGGCAGCGCATGCCCGATTATCAGTCGGCGCTTTTGTCGCACATAAGCGAGTCTGCCGAGGCGATGAGCAGCTACGAGATCGACAGCATCTACATCGGCGGCGGAACGCCCAGCTGCTACGGCGCAAAGCGCATCGTCGAGATCCTCGACGAATTAAAGCGCATGGGCAACGTGCGCCTGGATTCCGAGATCACCGTTGAGGTAAACCCCGACACGACGAAGCTTGACGAATTAAAGCTTCTGCGCTCGGAGGGGGTCAACAGGCTCTCGATCGGCGTGCAGTCGGCCAATAACGACATCCTGAAGATCATCGGCAGGCGGCATAATTTCCGCCAGGCGGAGCTTGCGGTCGATGCCGCACGCGAGGCCGGGTTCGAGAACGTGAGCCTCGACCTTATCTACGGTCTGCCGAGCCAGACACGCGGCGACTGGGCCGAGACGCTCTCCCGTGCGCTTGAGCTGCACCCGGAGCATCTTTCCTGCTACGGTCTCAAGCTTGAGGAGGGCACGCCCATGTACCGCAGCTATCTCGGCTCGCCGCTCATCCCCGACGAGGACGAGCAGGCGGATATGTATCTGTACACGGTCGATACGCTGGGGCACTACGGCCTTAAGCAGTACGAGATATCGAACTTCGCCGTCCCCGGCTATGAATCGCGGCACAATCTGAAATACTGGCAGCTGGGCGACTACATGGGCTTCGGCCCGGGTGCACACTCGTGCGCCGGCGGCGTGCGCTACAGCTATGTGCGCGATCTTGATAAGTATATCTCCGCCGTCGTGGGCGACAGCATGATAATCGACGAGTACGAGAAGATCGTGCCGATACAAAAAGCCACGGAATATCTCATGCTCGGCATGCGTTTAACGCACGGCATATCCGAAAAGGAATACCATAGAATATACCGCAGCGACTGGGCTCCCATCGAGGAGACCTTCGAGCTGTTTGAAAGAAAGGGCTGGGCCGAAAGAGACGGCGAGCGCTGGCATCTGACCCCGGCGGGCTTTCTCATTTCAAACATACTCATAAACGCTGTTCTGGAGGCGCAGACGGGCGCGAAGGTGGAGAACAACCCGTGGATGCGCGACGCATTCCGGCAGGAAAAGAAGCAGGAGCTCCCGCGGGGCGAGTACGAGCGCTTCACCTCCGTTTACCGGGATAAAATGAACTGACAGGGGAATCGCCATGGCAAAGGGTAAGCACGAAGCTCCGAAAAAGACAAATAAGACCGAGCCCGCCAAGAGCACGGCGGCAAAAAAGTCCGGCGGCGCGAAAAAAGCCGTTTTGATAACTGTCATCGTCATCGCCGTACTCGCGGCGGCTGCCTTCGGCGGCGGCTGTTTAGCCGGACGCTCGGATAAGATACATCCGAATCTCACGCTCGGCAGCGTCGCTATCGGCGATATGAGCGTTAAGGATGCCGCGGCAAAGCTTGAGTCCGAGCACTGGAGCGTCGATACAGGCTCTGTCGAGGTCACGCTCCCGGGCGACTATACATTCACCGTCACCGCCGCCGAAGCGGGAACGGACATGAGCTGTACCGAGGCTGCGCAGGCGGCCTATGACTACGGCCATTCGGGAAAGCCCGTAAACGACCTTGTGTGCTATTTTAAGTGCATAACGGGCTCGGTGACGCAGGGCGATATAATTAAGGCCGCCAATACCGACGGAGTTCGCAAGGCTGTGGATAAGGCGCTTGCCGATTATAACGAGCGCATGGGCAAGGGCTATGAGATCGACGAGGAAAACGCGGTCTTGAAGCTCATAAAGGGCGCGGATACGGCGGATATAGACGCCGATAAGCTCTGCGATATCATCGTGCGCGCCTTCGCCGGCGGAAACGACAGCGTAAGCTATGACGCAGCCTCCGGCAGCTCCGAGGAGCCGGATTTTGACAAGCTGCATGAGGATATATGCGCCGAGGTGCTCGACGCAAAGTACGATCCCGAGACGCAGAAGGCGACCGAGAGCCGCGTCGGAATAGAGTTTGACGCCGATGAGGCAAAAAAGCTCTGGGATAAGGCCGAAAACGGCGAGACGGTGAAGATCCCGCTGACGGTGACGCAGCCGAAATATACGACCGAGCAGCTTGACAAGATGCTTTTTGCCGACAAGCTCGGCTCGCAGACCACGGGCTATGCCTCAAGCACCGCGAACAGGGCGACAAACGTCGAGCTCTCGGCGAAAAAAATAAACGGCTATATCCTCAATCCGGGCGAGACATTCTCGTATAACACGGTCGTCGGAAAGCGCACGGCAGCGGCGGGCTTCAAATCCGCCGGAGCGTACGCGGGCGGTCAGGTCGTGCAGGAGATAGGCGGCGGCATATGCCAGACCTCCTCAACGCTCTACTGCGCGGCGCTGTACGCAAATCTCGAGATCGTCGCACGCGACGAGCACGGCTTTGCCGTTTCCTATGTCCCCTGGGGCATGGATGCGACGGTAAGCTGGGGCGGTCCGGAGTTCAAATTCAAAAACAACCGCGAGTTCCCGGTAAAGATAGTGACAAAATGCGAAAACCGGCAGCTCACGATAGAGATCTGGGGCACCGATGTCGACGGAAGCTATGTTAAGATGGACTATTCGGCATGGACGGTGTATGATACAACGTATCCGACCGTAGCCATAGGCACGAAGGCCGTGACCTACCGCTGCGTTTACGATAAAGACGACAAGCTTATAAGCCGTACAAAGGAAGCAAACAGCTACTATCACTATCACCCGGAGAATATTCAGTGGCCGACCCCGTCGCCCACGCCGGAGCCTTCGGAAGCACCCGCGCCGACGGAAGAGCCCACGGCGGCGGAAGAACCCTAAACGAATGGAGAGAAAGTAATGGAAAAGGGAAAATTTTATATCACAACGCCGATCTACTACCCCTCGGATAAGCTGCATATTGGCCACACCTACTGCACCGTGGCAACCGATGCAATAGCGCGCTATAAGAGAATGCGCGGCTATGACGTGATGTTCCTGACCGGCACCGACGAGCACGGCCAGAAGATAGAGGAAAAGGCGAAGGCCGCGGGCCTTTCGCCCAAGGAGTTCGTCGATAAGATCGTCGAGGGTCCCGGCGGTATCACCGATCTGTGGAAGCTCATGAACATATCCAACGACCGCTTCATCCGCACGACCGACGACTATCACGTCGAGGCCGTTCAGCGCATTTTCAAGAAGATGTACGACAAGGGCGACATCTACAAGGGCGCGTATAAGGGCATGTACTGCACCCCCTGCGAGAGCTTCTGGACAGAGAGCCAGCTCAAGGACGGCAAGTGCCCCGATTGCGGCCGCGAGGTGCATTACGCAGAGGAGGAGGCGTATTTCTTCCGCCTGAGCAAGTACGCAAAGCCCGTTCAGGAGCTGCTGGAGAGCGGCATCTTCCTCGAGCCGGCCTCCCGCGTCAACGAGATGATAAACAACTTCATAAAGCCGGGGCTTGAGGATCTGTGCGTTTCGCGCACGAGCTTCACCTGGGGCATTCCCGTGGACTTTGACCCCGGCCACGTCGTGTATGTCTGGGTCGATGCTCTGTTTAACTACACCTCGGCGCTCGGCTTCCTCAACGACAGGTACGACGATTACGAGAAATACTGGCCAGCGGATGTTCACGTCGTCGGCAAGGAGATAGTACGCTTCCATTCGATAATCTGGCCGGCAATGCTCATGAGCATGGAAATGCCGCTGCCGAAGAAGGTCTACGGCCACGGCTGGCTGGTCATCGACGGCGGCAAGATGAGCAAATCCAAGGGCAATGTCGTTGACCCGTACAAGCTTGCGGATATGTTCGGCGTGGACGCGCTGAGATTTTTCCTGCTGCGCACCTTCCCCTTCGGCTCGGACGGCAACTTCTCCAACGAGCTTCTCATATCCACGATAAACACCGACCTTGCAAACGATCTTGGCAACCTCGTATCGCGCACGACAGCGATGGTCGAAAAATACTTCGGCGGCTCACTGCCCGCGGAGCGCGAAGCAGACGAGCTCGACAACGAGCTTGTTGAGCTTGCGAAAGTAAGCCGCGAAAAGTACGAGCAGCAGATGGACAAGCTTCAGCTGCACCTCGCGCTCGAGGAGGTCTTCAAGCTCATCCAGCGCGCAAACAAGTATATCGACGAGACGGCGCCCTGGCAGCTCGCCAGGGACGAGAGCAAAAAGGCGCGCCTTGCAAGCGTTCTGTACAATCTTCTTGAGTGCCTGCGCATAAGCCTTATCATGCTCAAGCCCTTCATCCCCGAAAGCTGCGAGAAGGCCTTCGCGCAGATCGGCGCGGACGAGAAGTCCTCAAGCTGGGACAGCGCCGCCGTGTTCGGCGCTCTGCCCGCAAATGTCTCCGTGCACAAGGGAGAGACGCTCTTCCCGCGTCTTGACATGGAAAAGGCACTTGCCGAGCTTGAAAAGATGAACGCCCCGGCAAAGCCGCAGTTTGACCCCATCGAGCCGGATGTCAGCATCGAGGATTTCTCAAGGTGCGATATGCGCGTGTGCAAGGTGCTCTCCTGCGAGGCCGTGAAAAAGAGCAAGAAGCTTCTGAAGTTCATGCTCGACGACGGTACGGGCACTCCGCGCCAGATACTCTCCGGCATCCACGAGTTCTACGAGCCAGAGCAGCTCGTCGGCAAGACCGTCGTCGCCATACTCAACCTGCCCAAGCGCAAGATGATGGGGCAGGACTCCTGCGGTATGCTCATCTCCGCGGCGCACGAGCACGACGGCAAGGAGCAGCTGCATCTGCTGATGCTTGACGACAGCATCCCCGCCGGCTTCCGCCTGTGCTGAAAGGAGAAGACCGTGAATCTTAATCTGAATGTCATAAAATTTTTGCAGCAGTACGACAGCGACCCCGAGCTGAGAGCTAAGGTCGAGCAGGCAGAGCAGATGTATCCCGGCTCGCTTGAGATTCGAGAGGCGGTCGTCGAGGACGTGCTGATCCCCATAGCCGAGGAGATGGGCCTGGGCTTCACGCTCATGGATCTGTATAATTATGAGCGCCAGCTCAAGCACGAGCGCAGCCGCGACGTCGAGCTGACCGAGGAGGAGCTCAAGGCCGCCGACACCGAGTATCACTACTGGCTGGTAGACAAGGGCTGGGCAAACGACGAATCCTGCTTCAAGCAGAACGAGGAAAAAGGTATAGACTGATCAAAAAAGGCAGCCGAACGGCTGCTGAGGTAGAAAAGAATACAAGAAATGAGCGTCTGCTTCTGAAAAGAGGCAGACGCTTATTTTTATGGCATCAATTTTGATGAACTCCATCCGCAAGCCGAGCCGAGGAAAACACCCGAAAAATGCCCCTATTGCGTAACAGGGGCGCAGAAAGCACGCATAATTCGCCCGGATACAGGCGGAACAGTGTTACCTCCCGCCCCTCCTCGGAGAGAAGATAGGTGCGGATCTCGCCGGAAAGAACAAACAGCATTCCGAGACATTCGGTGTCGCTGCTGTGTATGAACGCGCCCTATTCATAATGACGGACAAAGGCACTTCGGCGCAGCGTTTCCATTTCGTGTTCGGTCAAGGATGACCAGAACGGAAGTTGTGTCAGTGTGCGCTCCATATCAATGGCAGCTATGCTTGCCGCAGCCGTGGTCACCGCAGGTGTGACCA